>CBFCWZ010000243.1:0-5733 GCA_965601935.1 uncultured Ilumatobacteraceae bacterium | reverse complement strand
ATCGCCGTGTGGGTGTGCAGGGTCGGCGTGACGATCTCCCACGCCAGCTTGAGGTTCGACTGCAGCAGCTTCCACAGAAAGACGACCACGTAGTACATCGCCCAGTGCGGGCGGAAATAGGTGGGCTCGAGCGACGAGCGGTCGAGCTGCGTGATCAGCACGACGAAACTGGCCACGAGCAGACCGGCGACGATGTTGCCCCAGGAGATCTCGGCCCACAGCGCGACCCACAACACCGTCAGCCACAGGACGATGGCGGGAACACGGAGCGCGGTTCTCATCCCTCACCTCCCAGGACGGCGTCGACGTAGATCGACGGGTCGAGCAGGTCGGTGCCGGCACGGGTGGCGAGGTCGTGGATCGGGCCTGCCGCGAGGATGTAGGCGACCGACAGCGCGACGGTGACCCCGGTGGCGAGCATCATCAACACACTCGCACGCGGCGGCTCGCCTTCGAGCGGGACCTCGGCCTCGCCCCAGAAGACACCGGCCCACACCTTCGTCATCGAATAGAGGGTGAGCAGGCTCACCGTGAGTGCCACGAGCACGATGGGCCACTGCTCGGAGATCGCCCCTGCGTCGATGAGCGCGAACTTGCCGACGAACCCCGACGACGGGGGCAGCCCGGCGAGGCTGAGGGCGGGTAGTGCGAAGCACGCCGCGAGCAGGGGCGCGCTCCGGGCCACGCCTCCCACGTGGGAGATCCGGCTCGAACCGGAGTGACGACCGACGAGACCGACCACCAGGAACAGGTTGACCTTCACGAGGATCGTCTGGCCGATGTAGAACACCACGGCCGACAGGCCGGCCACGGTGAACAGGCCGAGACCGAGGATCATGTAGCCGATCTGGCCGACGATGTGGAACGACATCAGGCGCTTCAGTTCGTCCTGGGCCAGGGCACCGAGCACCCCGACCAGCATCGTCAACCCCGCGATCACGAGCAGCAGCGTGCCCTGCTGCGACTCGGGCGGGAAGAGAAGTGTCTGGGTGCGGATGATCGCGTACACCCCGACCTTCGTGAGCAGGCCGGCGAAGATCGCCAGCACCGGCCCGGGGGCGCTCGGGTACGAGTCGGGCAGCCACACGTGGAGCGGGAAGAGAGCGGCCTTCATGCCGAACACGAGGATGAGGAGGATGGAGAAACCGGCCTGCACCTCCTCGGACAGCTGCGGCATCCGCTGCGCCAGGTCGGCCATGTTGACCGTGCCGGTCGCGGCATAGACGAGCGCCAGTGCGGTGATGAAGAACGTCGAGGCAACGAGACTGATCACCACATAGGTGGTACCGGCACGCATCTGCTCGCGGCTGGCGCCGAACGTGATCAGCACGTAGCTCGCCATCAGCATCATCTCGAAGGCGACGAACAGGTTGAAGAGGTCGCCGGTGATGAAGCTGGCTCCGACGCCGGCCGCGAGTACGAGGTAGACGGGGTGGAACCCGACGTGACGGCGTTCGGCACCCCCTTCGCCGATCGCGTACACCAGCACGACGAGCAGCATCAGCGAGGCGACGAGGAGCATGATGCCGGACAGCCGGTCGACCACGTAGGTGATGCCCATGGGCGCAGCCCATCCACCCGCCTCGGTGACCACGATTCCCTCGTCGTCGGCCCTGACGAGGAGCACGATCGACGCGGCGGACGTCGCCGTCAGCACGCTGAGGCCGATGGCGCGCTGGGCGTAGCGGAACCTACCGAGCAGGATCGACAGCGCCGCTCCCAGCAGCGGCAGGATGACGGGGATCGGGATCAGGAAGTCCACTCGTCACCCTCGTCCATCCCGACGTCGTCAGGGTCGGCGCTGTCGGCGGAGTGCTCGAGATCGGCGGACGCGGCGTCGGCCTCGTCGCTGTCGTCGTAGCGGTGGGCAGCGACCAGTCGGTCCTCGACGTCGTCGGCCACGACGTCGTCGTGGCTGAGCTGCCAGCTGCGATACGCCATCGCCAGCAGGAACGCGGTGACACCGAACGTGATGACGATCGCCGTGAGAGCGAGTGCCTGTGGGAGCGGGTCACTGAACTCGGACTCGTCGCCCCGGCCGACGAGCGGGGGGATGCCACCCTGGCCGCCGGCGGTGACCAGAAGGATGTTGGTGCCGTGGCCGATGAGGCCGATGCCGACGATGATCCGGGTCAGGCGGCGCTGGAGGAGCAGCCAGGTCCCGATCCCGAACAGAGCCGCGGCGGTGAACGCGAGAAGGACGCTCACTTCGACCTCCGTGGGAGCGGCTCGTACTCGTCGAACGGGTGGTCGGCCGCCGCGCCGGGTTCCTCGACCCATTCGACCTCGTGGTCGGGGTCCTCGCCGAACGCCTCGAAGACCATCAGGACGAGCCCCACGACGACGAGGTAGACGCCGATGTCGAAGGGGAGCGCCGAGGTGGCCTTGACGTGCCCGAAGATCGGCAGGTCGGCCTCCCACACACCGTGCTCGAGGATCGCGTGACCCTGGAGCATGGGAACGAAGGCAGTGACCGCGCTCACGAGCAGGCCGGTTCCCAGCACGTACCAGGGCTGGAACGGAACGATGTTGCGCACCGCCGGCACCCCGCGGGCCACGTAGCGGAGGGAGATCGCCGCGCCCGCAGCGAGACCGCCGACGAATCCTCCGCCGGGCTGGTTGTGGCCGGTGAAGAGGAAGTAGATCGACAAGACGAGGATCGACGGGAACAGAACCCGGACCGACGTGTCGAGAACGAGGAGACGCTTCACGACGGCACCTCCTCGGGATCGTCCGAGAACGGGACGGCCGGGCGGCCGTTGGCCGACTCGAAGTCGGCTTCGATGTCGTCGCGACGGCGGCGCCGGTCGGCACGGGCAACCGCGACGGCACCGACCGCGGCAACGGCCAGCACCGTGATCTCGCCCATCGTGTCGACACCGCGGAAGTCGACGAGGATCACGTTGACGACGTTGTGGCCCTTGCCGTCGGGTTCGGCCCGCTCGATCATCTCCTCCGAGACGTTCGGCTCTGCGACGTCCTGACGGGCGTTGGTGGACGCGATGGCGAACACGAACACCGCACCTGCGACGAGCGCCGACACGGCCAACCGGACGGGTCGCATGACGGCCGGGGCGAGGTCGATGAAACGCCCGGGAAGGAAGCGCAACACGAGGACGAAGAGCACGGTGCCCAAGGTCTCGATGGCGAATTGGGTGAGGGCGAGGTCGGGCGCGCCCTGTACCTCCCAGAGTCCGGCCATCGCGAAGCCGACGGCGCCGAGCATGACCGCTGCGGAGATGCGCCGTTTCACCACGGCCGCCGCCACCGATGTGCCGAGAATGACCGCGACCAGCGGGATGTGGAGCGGGTTCTCCACCCACTCGGGCAGCGAATCGAGCGCACCGAGGAACGGCCACACCGGGACGATCGCGATCGTCGCGAAGATGATCAGGAGCGACACCGGCAGGGAGCCCGTCTGAGTGATCGCGGCGACGCGATTGGAGAGCAGGTTGATCCCGTGGATGAGGGCGTTGAAGCTCCGCTCCGAGGACGGCACCGCCGAGATGACGCGGTGTGTCGCCGCCTGGGCGCGCTCGACCGTGCCGCGGGCGAGGATCAACACCGTGCCGGTCCCGATCACCACGAGGGAGAGCACGAAGGCGGTGTTGAAGCCGGCCCACAGGTGGAGGTGCGACGGGCTGGCGTTCGGGTCGAGGGCGACGGTGGCTCCCTGCACCAGTTCGTCGATGATCACGGGCGCCAGTCCGGCCACGACCGTGAACACGGTGAGTACGGCGGCGGGTGACCAGAAGACGACGGAGGGCGGCTCGGAGTCGGCGGGCACGGGCTCTGCTGCGGGGTCGGCGAGCCGGCCGAACACCCCGAGTACGAGACGTCCCGAGTAGGCGAAGGTGAGGATCGAACCGACGACCATCACGACCAGCACGACCATCGCCCCGGTGAACTCGCCGTACTCGAGGTAGCTGTCGAAGGCCTTCTCCTTGGCGATGAACCCGAGCAACGGCGGCAGCCCCGCCATGGACGCCGCCCCGATGACCGCCATCGCCTTCACCCCACCCCACCCCGCGCCGAGCCGGTGGAGACGACGCACGTCGCGGCTGCCGGTCTGGTGGTCGATGATCCCGACGAGCATGAACAGCGCTGCCTTGAAGGCCCCGTGCGCGAGGATCAGGACGACCCCGGCCTGGGCGATCTTGTACTCGCCCGTACCGAACAGCAGCATCATGAAGCCGAGCTGGCTGACGGTGCCGTAGGCGAGCAGGAGCTTGAGGTCGTGCTGACGAAGTGCTCGGAGCCCCCCGATGATCATCGTGGCCGAGCCGACCACGAGCACGAGGAGCCTCCAGTGGCCGGTGGTGGCGAAGATCGGCGACAGCCTGGCGACGAGGTAGACGCCCGCCTTCACCATCGTGGCCGAGTGGAGGTACGTGCTCACCGGTGTGGGCGCCACCATCGCACCTGGCAACCAGCTGGAGAACGGCGCCTGGGCCGACTTCGTGAACGCACCGAGGAGCACGCACACGAGCGCTGCGGAGATCGCTCCCCCGCTCGGCGGCGACTCGATCAGTTCGGAGATCCGGTACGTACCGGCGTCCTGGCCGATGATGATCAGGCCGAGGAGGAGGGCCAGACCGCCCGCACCCGTGATGAAGATCGCCTGCAACGCAGCGGCGCGCGCCTTCGGATTCTTGTCGTCGTTGCCGATCAACAGGTACGAGGTGATCGACGTGAGCTCCCACGCCACGAACAAGGCGATCAGATGATCGGCCCAGACCACGCCGAGCATCGACCCGGCGAAGAGCGCCATGAGGCCGGCCAACCGGGCCTGGCCCGGCTTGATGTGAGAGAAGTAGCCGAGCGAGTAGACACAGACCAGCAGCCCGATCCCCGACACGAGCGTGGTCATCACGACGCCGAACGAGTCGAGGCGCAGGTCGAGCACGATGTCGAGGCCCTCGACCCAGACGACGGACTCCTCGTACGGGTCCGCATCGACCCCGACGACGTCGCCGACCTTCGACAGCATCCAGCCGACGGTGGCGGCCGGAGCGATCGCCGCGACGGCGAAGGCCTGCCG
This sequence comes from uncultured Ilumatobacteraceae bacterium, assembly GCA_965601935.1. Lineage (GTDB taxonomy): Bacteria > Actinomycetota > Acidimicrobiia > Acidimicrobiales > Ilumatobacteraceae > CBFCWZ01. Next base: position 692 of record CBFCWZ010000243.1, on the reverse strand, counting down.
ACCGAGCCGGTCGCCGGTCAGCATCAGTCCTGCGCCGACGGCGAGATGGATCAGGAGGAGGACGAACATCGGGGTTTGGCTGAGGCGCGAGCGGTCACCATGCCGTCGCCACCGTTTCGGCACGATACGAGCAAAGCGCGGGACTCGGCAGGACCTCGGTCCCGATTTCACACGGGATTCTCGGGACAGAATTCGAGCCCAACGGTTTGGGATCGGTTACCCGCGGGTAACTACGCTCGCGTCCATGGCTGAGATCTCGTCGGTTGGAGTACTCGGGTCCGGAATCATGGGTTCCGGTCTGATGGAAGTGATCGCCCGCTCGGGACGGTCCGTGACCCTGCGGTCGCGCACCCAGGCGGCGGCCGATGCCGCCCTCGCCGGGCTCGAGAAGTCGCTCTCGAAGCAGGTCAAGAAGGAGCGGATCGGCGAGGACGAGAAGGCGCAGATCCTCTCCCGCGTCACCGTCACCGACCACCTCGGCGACCTCCACGAGTGCGACCTCATCATCGAGAGCGTGATCGAGGACCTCGGCATCAAGAAGGCGCTGTTCCACGACCTCGAACAGGTCGCCAAGCCCGACGCCATCATCGCCACCAACACCTCCACCCTCCCTGTGGTCGAGCTGGCGATGGTGACACAGATCAAAGTATAGGTAGAGATCGGGTCGGTATTTTCGAAGGTCACTTTCTCCC
>CBFCWZ010000242.1:0-5749 GCA_965601935.1 uncultured Ilumatobacteraceae bacterium | reverse complement strand
CGTGAGCTGTTCCTCTCGCCCGATCCGGTACTCGTCAACGATGTCGGCGCCCTGATCAACCAGCCGTCGCTGGGAGGCGCCTACACCTACGCCGGCGGGAACGGCGCCGGCAACGTCGATCCGACTGGTGAGCGGTTCTTCTTCGCTCATCAGAAGGCGCAGGTCGCCGCCCAGATCGAGGCGAACCTGAAAGACGTCGAAGCGCAGGGGAAGAAGAGCACCTTGGCCAAGGGCATCGGCGAGGCCCTGCGGGCCAAGCAGGCCGAGGCCAAGGCGGCGCAAGATCGCGCCGAACTGCTCGACCCCAACCCGCTGATCGAGATCAACCTGGCCAAGGGGACGGTCAAGCTGGGCGCTCCGTACGGGCCGCGCAAGAAGTGGGAGCTGTCCGACAAGTCGGGTGCCGCCGGGGACGGGACAGGTGACGCCGCTCCGAAGGCCGGTGCCCCCGACGGGTCCGGCAAGCCTGACGCCGGTGGCCAGGGAGCCCAACCCGGCCAGTCGAGTGCTGACACCTCCGACGCCACCGGCCAGGGAACCCAGACCTCGACCGACACGTCGACCTCGACCGACACGACGTCGACCGACAACACAGGAACGACGTCCCAGACCGGAAAGGTCTCCGGGCAGTCGAAGGAGGACAACTCGTCGACCACGTGACGATGGCGCGGGCGTCCGCCCCACCATCCACCTGTGACAGGCTGGCCAGATGCGCGTCCATCTCATCGACGGCACGTACGAGCTCTTCCGCCAGTTCTACGGCGCCGCATCGCGCCATGCCGACAGCCACCCGTTCGCCGCGGCAGCGGGTGTGGTGGCATCGACACTGGCGCTGATCGAGGACGGCGCCACCCACGTGGGGGTGGCGTCCGACCACACGATCGAGAGCTTCCGCAACGACCTGTACGCCGGGTACAAGACGAGCGAGGGGATGGAGCCGGCCATCCTCGAGCAGATCCCGGTGATGGAGCGGGCGCTGGAGGCGGCCGGCTTCACCGTGTGGCCGATGGTGGAGTACGAGGCCGATGATGCGCTCGGCGCAGCAGCCGCGGTGGCCGATGCCGACGAGAGAGTCGAGCAGGTCCTGATCGTCACCCCCGACAAGGATCTCGGCCAGTGCGTGAAGGGCCACCGGGTGGTCCAGTTCGACCGCCGCAAGCGCGAGATCATCGACGAGGACAGTGTGCGGGAGAAGTTCGGAGTCAGCCCCGAGTCGATCCCCGACTATCTCGGGCTCGTGGGCGATTCCGCGGACGGCTTTCCCGGTCTGCCCGGCTGGGGGGCCAAGAGCACCAGCCTCGTCCTTGCCCGTTACGGGCACCTCGAGGACATCCCCGACGCCGTCGGCAAGTGGGACGTGAGCGGCCTGCGCGGCGCCGCCAAGCTGTCGGCCACCCTCCAGGCCCGGATGGAGGACGCCGTCCTGTTCCGCATCATCGCCACCGTCGAGACCGACATCGACGTCGGCACCGTCGACGACTGGCGCTGGACCGGCCCCACCCCCGACTTCGCCACCGTCGCCGACCACCTCGGCTCCGACGACCTCCCCGCCGACGCCACCCGCCTCGCTCCCTGACCACCTCGTGAACTCCTGGCGCCGTGACGGCGCACGATCCTCACGACGTCGCCGGAGACGCGACTGTTCCCGCCGCGTGAGGTGACGACCAGGCGGTCTGCGGCACACAAGCGATGCCGATGAAGGCTGCTACCTCCCGGTCCTGACCTGGTTCACGGGCGCCCGTTGCACAGGACCCGGTCGCCACCTCACACGGCGGGAACGAGGTTCACGATACCGGCTGCGGGGCGGGGGCCGCGCATCGCTCGTGGGCCGATATCCTCGGCATCTCACCCGGGAGGGGTGCGAGAGCGGCCGAATCGGCACGCTTGGAAAGCGTGTGAAGGGCAACCTTCCGTGGGTTCGAATCCCACCCCCTCCGCCATGGCCGCGAGGGTCTCGCTTCCTCGGACCCGCCGACGATCGAGGGAACCCACCAGGCGTCGGGAACGTCCAACCAACATGCGGCACAGCTCTGCACTCATCGCTCTGGCCGTGATCGCGGCCGCCTGCGCGGCCGACGACGGGACCAGCGACGGCAACGTCACCGGTGCCACCACGACCCAGGTCCGGGAGGAAGAGATGCCCGACGCCAGCACGCCCGACGAGTCGTCGGTCGGTTCCACGGAGAACACCTCCGAGGAGCCGCCAACCGCAGCGGCCGACGAGATAGATCGGCCCGAGGGCACACTCGTGCTCAATCCCACCACGACCGCCCGGTCGGCCCCGTCGACCACCGCCGGGAAGCCGATCGGCGGAGACGAGAGCCTGTTCGCAGGACAGTTCGACCCGGGACTTGACCCCTTCGTGAAGATCGCCGTCGCCGACCTCGCGGTACGACTCGGTGTGGCCGAAGAGGAGATCGCCGCCCTTTCGGCGACCCTCGTCACATGGTCCGACTCGAGCATGGGATGCCCGCTCCCCGACATGGAGTACCTCCAGGTGCTGCAGGACGGTTCGTTGATCGAGCTCGGCCACGGCTCGAAGGTGTACCGGTATCACACCGGCGGCGATCGGATCACGCCGTTCCTCTGCGACCAACCTCTCGCGTCTCCTCCTGCCGTCGACCGCTGATCCCCCGTCGCCGCGAGGGTCGTCGGGCAACGTCGACCGGTCCACCACCCGGACGGCGGGCAATCACCGTCTTGGTGGTGGACCGAAAGATCAGGCGTCGACGTTCACCAGGGTGAGGCCGATCAGGCCGGTGTCATCGCTGTGCGAGACCGCACCGACGTACGACCCCGGCGCGAGCCCACTCCAGCTCGCGGTCACCGTGCCCGAGGCTCCGTTGACGGCCGAGGTGGGCGCACTGTCGATGGCGAGTGACCCGCCACCGGGAGTAGCCGGGACCGACCACGTGTCCACCGAGTACGGAAGCGGCGGGACGGTGATTCCCCAACCGTGCACCACCAACGTGTACGTGTCGTCGGGCGGGAGCACCATTTCGATCAACTCGTCGGTACCACCGTTGGTGCTGGCAGCGACGATCGTCCCCGACGAGTCCTCGAGGTACAGGTCGATGTCGTCGGGGCCCGGGATCGTGAGCGCGACCCGGAAGAACGCCGTGTCGCTCAGTGTGATCGGGAACTCGTCGACACCACCGGCCGGGCCGGGTGCGTCATCACCGGACGGATAGGTCTGGTCCGGGTCCTGGCCGATCGCGCCCGCCTTCGGCGTCGACGGAACGAGGCCGTGCGGGGCAGCCGTGTAGCTGCCGTCGTACCCGAAGAGCACGTCGAACGCGATGTCGCCTGCCGCTCCGGACCCGACGACGTCGGATGGTGCGTCGAACAGCGCACCGTTGACGGCGATCGGACCCGTGACCTCGTAGCCACTCCCCTTCAGGCTGAGCGAACCGAAACGCCACTCGCCGGCGGGAGCACCCGTGTTCGTGATGGTGATCTCGAGGTCGACCGAGTCGCCCGGATCAACGGTGAAGCGCCGCGGGGACACCGTCACCTCATAGCCCGGAGGCGCCTTCACCTGTGCCTGGTACCGGACCGTGCGGTCGGCGACGCTCGTCACCGTCCGTTGCACCGTCTGGCTGCCGGCAAGTTCGGCGACACCGATCGACGGCAGGTTGAGGTCACTGGCGTCGGACGGGATTCCGAGGCCCTCCAGGAACGCGCACGAGCCGGGCGTGAAGACACCCAGATCGGCACCACACGTGAATGCGGCGTACTCGAACAGTCCGGCGTCGTAGACCAGACCCGGGTCGAACGCCGAGCCCTTCAGGTCCACCTTGCCCGGGTCGATCTCGCCGGCCCCCATCTCGAACGGCGTCGCCTGGGTCTGACGGTCCTCTGCATTCACCTTCGTGTCGGCGGTGGTCATGATCGCCGAGCGGGCGGCCGCAGCGCTCCAGTCCGGGTGCGCCTGCTTGATGAGCGCGAACAGACCCGCGACGTGAGGACTCGACATCGAGGTACCCGAAATGGCCTGGAACGAGTCGCCGAAGGCGCTGACGCCCGGAGAATCGCCCGCCACGATCTGGTGGCCGGGAGCGGTGATGTCGGGCTTGATGATGTCGGGAACGGGCCCGTTCGGACCGCGCGAGGAGAAGTACGTGACGTTGGGCGAACCCTTGGCCTTGGTCCTCTTGCCGGTGTCGGTGATCGCGGCTTCGGCGGGCAGGCCCGCGGCGGCCTGATCGTCGATGTACTGCTTCAACTCCAGCCCGTCGGTGTTGTTCGTGTGGACCGAGGGCACCAGGTGGGTGTCGGTGAACAGGCTGTCGTCGTCGTCGTTGTTGTACAGGACCATGCCGGTGCCGCCGGCCTGGGCCACGGCCTGGCCCTTGGCGGCTCGTGCGATGGCGCCCCGACGGCACAACACGATGTTGCCGGCCACGACGCCTGGGTCGAGCGTGCCGGGAATGCAGAGGTCGCCGCCGGCGTCCTCTGCATCGACGAACGTGGTCCGGTCGGCTTCGGGGGTCAGCGAGGCGCCCGTGACGTTCCGACTGTCGCGACGACCGTGACCACGGCCGTTGTCGTCGCTGGAGAAGTACTCGACGGTGCCCTGGTAGAAGCGGGTCTGGGTGTTCGCCGCGACTGTCGTCAGCCAGGGCGCGTTGCCCGGCGAGCCGACCGTGTCGGGGCCGGGGCCGCTGTTGCCCGCAGAGGTGGCCACGAACACTCCGGCGTCGGCGGCGAACAGGAAGGCGATGTCGTCACCGCCGGTGGGGAGGCTGGCCCCGCCACCGATCGAATAGTTGATCACGTCGACGCCGTCGAACACGGCCTGGTCGATCGCCGAGGCGAGGTCGGACGTGAACCCGCCGAGCGCGCCGAGGCCCTTGTAGGCGATGATACGGGCGCGGGGAGCGACACCCGTGACCTCCCCGAGGTCCTCGCCGTACATGGACGCAGAGACATCGGCATTGCCGGCCGCCGTCGAGGCGGTGTGCGTACCGTGACCGTCGTCGTCGCGGGCCGAGTCGTACTCGAACGGCGTCGCGCCGATGAAGGTGCGATAGGTGTCGAGCATCTGACGGGCACCGAGCAGCTTGTTGTTGCAGGCGAAGGCCGCATCACGCCCGATGCTCGGATCGGTGACGTGGCCCGCGTTGCCGAACTCGCAGCTGGGCCGCGAGATGTTGTCGAGGGGCGGAATCGGGGACGGCCCGTACGACCCGTCGTCGGCGAAGCTCGGGTGTTCGGGCCAGATCCCGTTGTCGATCACGCCGACCACGACGTCCTCACCGGTGAGCCCGGTGTCCCACGCACCGCCCCTCCTGGAGAGGCCGAGATGCTCGGGGCTGTCGTTCGTGTCCGCCTGATGCAGTTCGTCGGCGAGCACCAGCGACACCTTGGGGTCGGCGGCGAGCGCCTGCGCCTCCTCGTAGCTGAGGAAGGCCGAGAACCCGTTGAGGGCGACCGTGTAGGTGTTGACCTTCTCCGAGGCGTCGAGGCCGATGTCGTCGAGCACCTCGTCCTGCGTCTGCTCGAGGTCGTTCGCGAGGTCCTCGGCGACAGGGGTATCGAGGTTCTCCTGGCCGACTTCGACGACGACCGGGTCCTCCTCCATCACCACGATGTAGCTGCCTGACTCGCTCTCGACGACGTCCTTGGACGAGCCGGCAGGAGCAACTTCGAGTTCTTCAGCCGCTGCTCCTGTGGCAAATGTGGCGGCCGCAGCCGCCGCGACAGTGATCAACGAGAGAGATCGTTTGCGCATCTGATTCGTTCCCCT
>CBFCWZ010000241.1:0-5760 GCA_965601935.1 uncultured Ilumatobacteraceae bacterium | reverse complement strand
CCTTGATCTGCATCGGGTAGCCGAGCCACCCGAAGATGTCGATGTTGTCCCAGCCTTCCTTGTTGTCGCCCCGCGGCGGGTAGTAGTTGATCCGCACCACGTGGTCGATGTTGCCGTACAGGTCGGGGTACACCTCGGGCTGGAGGATGGTGTCGAGCACACCGAGCTTCGACACCTCTTTCGACTTGAAGTTCTCGGGGTCGTCGAGGACCTCGCCGTCGCGGTTGCCGAGGATGTTGGTCGAGTACCAGCCACGCATCCCCAGCATGCGGGCCTTGAAGCCGGGCGCGAGGAGGGTCTTCATCAGGGTCTGGCCCGTCTTGAAGTCCTTGCCGGCGATCGGCACGCCGCGGCTCTCCGACAACTCGATCATGCAGGGCAGGTCGACGCTGAGATTCGGGGCACCGTTGGCGAACGGCACGTCGGACTGAAGGGCGGCGTACACGTAGATCTGGCTCGGCGAGATGTTCTCGTCGTTGTCGCGCAGGCCCTGCTCGAAGGCGGCCACCGTCTGGTGGACCTCGCTCGGCTCCTGGTAGGCCTCGGTGGAACCGCACCACACCATCACGAGGCGGTCGCAGCCGTTCTCCTCCTTGAAGCCGGCGATGTCGTCGATGAGGGCCATCGCCTGGTCCCACTTGTTGTCGATCTTCTTCACTCGGACGCCGTCGAGCTTCGACACCCAGCGCTGGTCGAACACGGCCTCCATCGGCACGATGCTCTCCAGCTCACTCGAGATGGCGCTCAGGTCGCCGCCCTCGAGGACGCCGGCAGTTTCGGCGGCCTCCAGTGCGTTCGGGGAGATCGGGTCCCAGCCTCCGAACACGATGTCGTCGAGTTCGGCCAGCGGCACGAACTCATTGATGCGTGGGTTGCGACTCTCGTCCTTGGTGCCGAGGCGGATGTGGGCCATCTGGGTGATCGAGCCGATGGGCGGCTTGAGGCCCTTCCGGGCGGAGATGACGCCGGCGATGAAGGTGGAGGCGACGGCGCCCATTCCGGGGGTGAGCACCCCGAGGCGGCCGGTCGCAGGTGCGATGTCTCGTGCAGTCATGACTCCGTAAGATAAGCAATCTCGCGTCAACGATCGTGAATGTGAAGGAGATCCGAACAAAGATGCAACAGGTCCATCGACCCGTGCTGCCCGATCTGTCGATCCGCCAGCTCGAGTACCTGGTGGCAGTGGCCGATGCGTCGACCTGGGCGGCGGCAGCGGAATCGGTGGGCGTCAGCCCGTCGGCGCTGTCGCAGGGGCTGGCCGAGCTGGAACGGCGGCTGGGCATCGAGTTGTTCGACCGCGTCGGCAGACGGCGAGTGCTGCGGGATGCGGCGGCGCCGGTTCTCGCCCACGCCCGGCAGGTTCTCGGCCTCACCGGCGACCTCGTTCGCTGGGCGGACCGCGAGCGTTCCGGCCTCGCCGGCCGGGTCCGGGTCGGGATGATCGACGCCGCTGCCACGATCCATCACGTCGAACAGCTGCGCCGGTTCCGGCGCGAACGTCCCGACGTCGACCTGCATCTCACCGTCGCACCATCGGGCGAATTGCTGGAGCAGCTGGTGGCCGGCCGGATCGACCTCGCCATCGCCGTCCAACCAGCCGACGCCCATCCCGCCATCGCCACTCAGCCCATGCTGAGCGAGGAATTGTGGGTGTACGCGCCGCCCGGCGCGGAGCCCGGCTCTCCCGACACGTGGGGGCCGTGGGTCCTGTTCCCGGAGGGCTCCCACACCCGGGCGGTCATCGCCGAAGAGCTCGTCGCGGTCGGCGCGCACGTCGACGTGATCGCCGAGAGTCACCAGCCGGACGTACTGGCCGAAATGGTCCAACTCGAACTCGGCTGGACCGTTCTCCCCGTCACTCAGGCCGAGCGCAACAACCCTCCCCTGCGCCCGGTTCGCGCGCTGACCGAACGGACGCTGGTGGCAGCATGGCGACGCGGGTCGGTGCGGCCACCCGCGCTCGACGAGTTGACCGGACTGCTCTCCCCCGCGTCAGGGTGACGGCGTCTCGCCGGCGAGCACGCGCCGGAACTGATCGCTGTCGACGTTTCCGCCGGTGAGCACCACCGCCGACCGGCGTCCCCGCTCCGACCGAGGCGTCGCGAGCAGCCCGGCCAGCGCGATGGCACCAGCCGACTCGGCCACGTTGTGGGTCGTCCGATAGAGGATTCTCATCGCCTCGGCGGTGGCGTCGTCGCTCACCGCGATCACGTCGGCGGCGCCGGCCACGATGCCCGCGATGGCGGCTGCGTCGGGGCTGCGGGTCGCCACGCCGTCGACGAAGGTGGCCGCGCTCTCCGTGTCGACCACGTGCCCCGCCTCGAACGAGAGCAGCGACGCCTGAGCGTTCTCGGACACGACACCCACGACGCGCGTCGGGAGACCCAACAGGTCGCGCACCCGGATCAGGGCATTGAGGCCGGAGCCCATCCCCACCGGGGCGTACACGACATCCAGCTCCGTCGCCGCGAACAGCTCGTACGCGTACGTCGCCACGCCGAGCACGAGGTCGGGATGGAACGGTGGCACCAGTTCGAGTCCACGTTCGGCCGCAACCTCGCCACTCCGCTCCCGCGCCTCCTGGAAGTCGTCGCCGTGCTCCACCACTTCGGCACCCAGCGCGCGCATTGCCGCGTTCTTCTCCACGCTGTTCCCGTGGGGCACGAAGATCGTGACGTCCCTGCCGTACTCGCGGCCCGCGAACGCCAGGCTCTGGCCGTGGTTGCCACGCGTCGCGCTGGCCACACCGGCGACATCGGGCCGTTCGCGCACCAGACGGTCGAGGTAGACGAGACCACCGCGCACCTTGAACGCCCCCACCGGCGTGTGGTTCTCGTGCTTGACCACGACCGCCGAGCCGACGGCCTCGTCGAGGAGCGGCCACCGGTACTGCGGCGTCGGCGGCACGTGGCGCCGGACCACCTCGGTGGCGAGGGCCAGGTCGTCGAGATCGAAGTCGATCGGTGCGGCGACGTCGGTCATCGGATCCTCATCTTGGTGCACCACCACGCGCCGCCGTCGGTCACGACTCCGTGGAGCCGCACGTCGTGGGGCGCGGACGGGACCTCGTCGAGGAGTTGGAAGTCGAAGGCCACCCCGACGTGAACACACCCAGGTCGCGTTCGGACCAGGAACCGGTCGTACCAGCCGCCGCCCTGACCGAGGCGGTCACCGGTGCGGGTGAAGGCGACGCCGGGCACGACCACGAGGTCGGGCCACGACGGGTTGGGCTCGGCCTCGGGAACGACGACGTCCTTTCCTTCCGCCCGGCACCAGGCCGCCAGCGGCTCCAGGTCGGGTTCACCCGGGAGGCTGCTGTAGACCATCGCCCGCCCCGCGGCAGCAACGGTCTGGAAGGCCTGCAGGCGGCGGACGATCGTCGCCGAACGCTCGCTCCGATCCGGCAGGCCCTTGCGCCGTGCCCTCAGCTCGCGACGCAGATCGGCCTTCTGTTCGTCGACCGTCGCAACTGTGGCGCTCACCGGCCGGAAGCGTAGTGTCGGACTCGATGAGCGAGCCGACAGATTCCGACTCCCCCGCGTTCGATTCCGGCCACTTCCGCACGGTCCTGGGCCACTTCCCGACCGGTGTCACCATCGTCACCGGTATCGCCGGCAACGACCCCGTGGGCTTCACCATCGGGTCCTTCACATCCGTCTCGCTCGACCCGCCGCTGGTCGGATTCCTGCCCCAGACCGACTCGACCACCTGGGCGGCCATGGCCGAGAGCGGCAGTTTCTGCGTGAACGTGTTGAGCGACCTGCAGAGCGACCTCTGCTGGAAGTTCGCCAAGAGCGACAACGAGGCCGACCGATTCGACGGTGTCACCTGGCACGCCGCTCCCACCGGTTCGCCCGTGATCGACCGGGCCGTCGCCTGGATCGACTGCGACGTCGAGGACGTCTACACCACGGGCGACCACTATTTCGTGCTCGGTCGGGTGAAGGCACTCGACGCCGACGCCAACCACGACGGCCAGCCACCCCAGCCGCTCGTGTTCTACAGGGGCTCTCTCGGTGGCTTCGCAGAAGGCTGACGCCCGTCCCGCCACCCAGGCCGGTCCCGACCGGCTCCCCCTCGCCGCGGGGCTCGACACGGCGATGGTCGTGTTGTTCGTTGCGGCAGGCCGCCGCACCCACGATCAGGACCCCGGCATCTCCGGGCTCGTCGAGACCGCCGCTCCGTTCCTCATCGCCCTGCTGGTGGGCTGGCTGGTCGCCCGGGCGTGGCGCCGTCCCGAGGCCGTCGTCACGGGCGTCGTGGTCTCGGCGGTGACGCTCGTCCTCGGCATGATCCTCCGCCAGTACGTTTTCGACCGCGGCACGGCCGTGAGCTTCATGGTGGTGGCCGGGTTGTTCCTTTTCGCCACCCTGGTCGGCTGGCGCCTCCTTCTCTCCGGCTTCGACGCGTGGCGGGCGCGTCGTGCAGAGTCGGGGGGATGACGAACACGGTCGACCCCTCCTCCCTCGGACTCGACGCCGACCGGCTCGGCCGGCTCGACACCCACCTCCAGACGTACGTCGACGACGGACGGCTTCCCGGCTGGCAGCTGCAGGTGAGCAGATCCGGTCAGGTCGTCCATTCCTCGCGGTACGGCAAGCGCGACATCGAGAACGACCTGCCATGGGAGGACGACACGATCGTCCGGCTGTTCTCGATGACGAAGCCGGTCACTTCGGTGGCGGCGATGATGCTGGAAGAACAGGGTGGCTTCCAGCTCAAGGACCCGGTGTCGAAGTACATCCCCGAGTTCGCCGACTCCCGCGTGTATCGCCAGGGCTCGTTCGTCAACCCGATGACCGAGCCGCTGGTCGAGGAGATGAGGGTCTGGCATCTGCTCACCCACACCTCGGGGCTCACCTACGGCTTCCACAACACCCACGCGGTCGACGCCATCTACCGCGATGCAGGCTTCCTCTTCTCGCATCCCCAGGGGATCGACCTCGCCGAGGCGTGCCGCCTCTGGGCCGGGCTCCCACTCGTGTTCCAGCCGGGCACCGAATGGAACTACGGGGTGTCCACCGACGTCCTCGGCCGCGTGGTCGAGGTCGTGTCGGGGATGCCCCTCGACGAGTTCTTCCGCACGCGGATCTTCGAACCGCTCGGGATGGTCGACACCGAGTTCTGGGTCGACGAATCGAACGTCGACCGGCTGGCTCAGCTCTACATGCCGAACTCCGAGTCAGGGCAGGCGATGGCCGTTCCCCCGGGGGTCATCTTCTCGCCCACGGAGAAGCCGGAGGTCCTGCAGGGCGGAGGTGGCCTCGCCGGCACCGCCGCCGACTACATGCGGTTCTGCCACATGCTGTTGAATCGCGGCGAACTCGACGGGGTGCGACTGCTGGGCAGCCGCACCGTGGAGTACATGGCCCAGAACCACCTCCCCGGCGACGCCGACCTGGAGGAGTTTGGGCGTCCGCTTTTCGCCGAGACCACCTTCGACGGCACCGGCTTCGGCCTCGGGTTCGCCACCGTGATGGACCCGGTGGCCAACAAGGTCCCGCGATCGGCGGGCGAGTTCTTCTGGGGCGGCCTCGCCAGCACCGCCTTCTGGGTCGACCCGGTCGAGGACATCTGTGCCGTGTTCCTCACCCAGCTGATGCCGTCGAGCACCTATCCCATCCGCGAAGAACTCCGCCAGCTCGTCCACCAAGCCCTGGTCGATTAGAACCGCGACCAGGACGACTCCGGCTCGAGGAGTCGCTGTGAGTCAGGACGTCGCACCATCGTCATCACCCACCTCGAGTTGCGCGGCGAACG
>CBFCWZ010000240.1:0-5784 GCA_965601935.1 uncultured Ilumatobacteraceae bacterium | reverse complement strand
GTCAGAGGTTGCAGGCGTCGAGGCCGCCGAGGACGCCGGTGCGGAACGCGTCGATCTTCTCGAACGGGGTGCCGAGGTCGTCATCGTCGGCACCGGAGTCACCCACCCGGATGAGCAAGCGGATCGCCTCGTCGAGGTCGCCAGGCGAGATCGAGGCCTCGCGGCCTTCGGCCCGGGGCTCGGGCAGGCCGGTGCTGCCCGGTGTCACCGAGTTGGACCACGCACCCGTGAGGCAGTCGTTCATCAACTGGCGTTCCACGCCTGCGAGGCCAGATCCGACCGCCATCTGCACCGCCTCTGCCCAGACGTATCCGAGCAGATACCCGACCGAGTAGTCCCCGAACGTCTGGGACTGGGCGTGTAGTTCGGTGGCCACGGGCAGGTTGAGGTGGACCGTGTCGGTCGCCGAACACAATGCGGCCCCGTCGTCGAAGTTGCCGGTCAGATCGTCACAGGCCACCTCGGACAGCTCATTGTTCGCCTCGACGGTGAGGCCGTCGAACCCGGGGATCTCTGCGTCGAGCTCGACGTCCCAATAGAGGTTGAGGTCCTCCGGGAGGAAGGTGAGCAGGCCGTCGTCGCCGAAGGTCAGCGGAGCGTTGCCCAAGGACTGCTGGTCCTCGAGGGTCCGGAACTGGTTCGGCACCAGTGGCAGCGGATCGTCGATGAGCTCTGCGCACCGGCGCGGCCCTTCGAGGAAGCCGACCTGGAAGGCGTTCACGCGGTCGAACCCCGATCCGTGTCCCCCTGCCTCGGTCTGGTCGAATCCGACCGGATCACGCACCTCCAACATGGCGATGAGGCCGGAGCGCACGTCGTCGTCGCTGAACCGAACGTACGGAGACTCGCCGCGAAACGCCCGTGCCGCCCACGCACCCGCGACACAGTCGGCCTGCTGTTCGGTGGTGATCGTGTCGAGGCGCTGGTCCAACGCACCGATCCGCTGTTGGACGGCGTGGCCGTACTCGTGGGCCAGGACGATGCCGATGGTCGACGGCCCGAAGCTCTGCGCCAACCGGGTGAGCAGGCTGTCGGGTCCGTCGTCATAGATGATGAAGTCGCCGTCGCCGCAGTAGAAGGCGACGAACTCCGACACCTCCTGGTAGGTGGTCTGCGGCGTACCGCAACCGGGCAGTTGACCGGGACGTGACGGATAGGCGGCGTAGATCTGCCCTTGCAGTGGCGTGAACTCTTCGCCGTAGACGAGCGGGTACTGCTCGGTCCACCACTCCTCGAGGTCGGTGGCGGTGGCGAGCAGGAGCGCGTCGTGCTCACGGCCCGGCTTGTCGGCGCCGAAGTCGATGGCAGACCGATCCGGATCCTGTCGGGGGACCGAGACCGGCGCGTCAGTGGACGGAGGTGGTGCGGTGCCGGCCGGTTCCGTCTCCGGCGGTTCGGTGTCGATCGGGTCCGTGGCCGGGGGTTCGGTGGCCGGGGGTTCGGTGTCGGCGGGATCGCTGGCCGGGGGGTCGGTGGACACGGGATCCGCCGGCGTCGCCACACCTCCGAGTTGGTCGGAGTGGGTGGCCGTGACGACCACCTCTGTGCCGCAGCCGGCGAGCACCAACGCGCCGGCCAACAGCCATGCGTTCCACCGGCCGGACCTCACCTCAGGGACTCTATGTGGCGAATCCCCGGGGTGACCCGCGGTGGGGCGAATCCACACGGGATTCTCACCTTCCGTCTGCGCTTCGAGAGGGCCCGTCCCGATGACGAGGGGAGATGCGACGGATGTCACACAAACTTCGTTCGGCGGACATGTGCCGTGCTACCTTGCGCCGGAACCAGTCAGAGGGGGGAGCTGCATGGCGTTACTGGAAGTGAACGACATCTCGGTGCGATTCGGCGGCATCGTCGCGCTCAGCGAGCTGTCGTTCGACATCCAAGAAGGGCAGATCTGTGGCCTGATCGGGCCGAACGGTGCCGGCAAGACGACGATGTTCAACGTCATCAGCCGCATCTACGACCCGACCGGCGGCACCATCTCCTTCGACGGCGACGACCTGTTGGGGATGGCCCCACACCAGATCTCGAAAGCGGGCGTGTTCCGCACTTTCCAGAACCTGGCGTTGTGGCCGCGCATGACCGTGATCGACAACGTCATGGCGGGCGCCCACACCAAGAGCGGCCAGAACATGTTCTCGGCGATGTTCAACATCGGACGGAAGAAGGAAGAGAAGCGGCTCGCCGAGGAGGCGTTCACCATCCTCCACGACCTCGGTCTGGCCGACGTCGCCTTCCACCCCTGTGCCGGCCTGCCCTACGGCACGCTGAAGCGGATCGAGCTGGCCCGCTGCCTCATCGGCCGGCCCAAGATGCTCATGCTCGACGAACCGGCCACCGGCCTCACCCACAGCGAGGTCGAAGTGCTGTCCGGCGTCATCACCAAGATCCGTGACGACTACAACCTGACGATCCTGTTGGTCGAGCACCACATGGGCCTCGTCATGAGCATCTCCGAGAACGTGGTCGTTCTCGACTTCGGCCGCAAGATCGCGGAGGGCCTGCCCTCCGAGGTCCAGGAGAACCCGGCGGTCATCGAGGCGTATCTGGGGGCAGCGGTATGAGCGACGCAATCCTCGAGGTCTCCGGGCTGGAGGGCGGCTACGGCCCCATCCAAGTTCTCCACGGGCTCGACTTCCATGTCGCCGACGGCGAGGTCGTCGTGATTCTCGGTGCCAACGGCGCAGGGAAGACCACCACGCTGCGAGCCCTGTGCGGGATGATCCAGACCTCCGGCTCGGTCAAGTTCCACGGCGACGAGCTCATCGGCAAGGGTGCCGCCGACATCGTGCGGATGGGCATCGCCCACGTGCCCCAGGGTCGGGGCACACTCCCCGAACTCTCGGTTGCCGACAACCTTCGCGTGGGCGCGTACACCCGCAAGGACAACGAGGTCGACGACGACATGGAGCGCTGGTACGAGGTGTACCCGGTGCTGAAGGAGCGTCACAACCAGCGGGCGGGCAGCCTGTCGGGCGGTGAGCAGCAGATGCTCGCGGTGGCGCGGGCGCTGATGTCGCGGCCCCGCCTCCTTCTGCTCGACGAGCCGTCGCTCGGTCTCGCGCCCCTCATCGTGCAGGACCTGTTCGAGAGATTCAAGAAGATCAACACCGACACCGGAACCACGATGCTGGTGGTCGAGCAGAACGCCCAGCTGGCCCTCGGCATCGCCCATCGTGGGTATGTCCTCGAGTCGGGTCAGATCTCGGTGTCGGGTCCGGCCGACCAGTTGATGAACGACGACGCCATCCGCAAGGCCTACTTGGGAGTCTGACGAACGCATGGACCTCTTTCTCAACCGCCTGTTCGACGCGATCTCGAACGGCTCGGCCTATGCGCTCATCGCCATGGCGCTCGTCATGATCTTCAAGGCCACCACACTGATCAACTTCGCCCAGGGCGAGATGGCCATGTTCGGCGCCTTCGTGGTGATGGTGGTGGCGATGGAGTGGGGCTGGCCCGCCTGGATCGCCGTGGTCGTCGGCATGCTCTTCATGGCTCTTGCCGGTGCCGGCATCGAACGGGTGCTCATCAGACCGTTCGACCCCGCCGATCACCTCCCACTGGTGATCATCACATTGGGTCTGTTCCTCGGGATCAACGCGCTCGCCGGGATCATCTGGCGTTTCGACCCGCGGCAGTTCCCCGAGCTGTTCCCGAGTGGGAATGCCCTCACCATCGGTGGAGCGACGCTGTCGTGGTACACCGTGGGCGTCGTCGTCACGACCGTTGCGGTGGCCGGACTGCTCACGCTGCTCCTCAACAAGACCAAGATCGGCCTGGCGTTCCGGGCTGTCTCCTCCAACCTGGAGTCGAGCCAGCTGGTCGGCATCCGGGTCGGTCCCACCCTCCAGTTCGGTTGGGCCCTCGCCGCCGCCGTCGGAACACTCGGTGCAGCGGTCTTCGTGGCCGACCCGATCCGCGCCCTCGAGCCGTCGGTGATGGTGCGGGTCCTGATCTTCGCCGCGTCGGCCGCAGCACTGGGTGGTCTCGACAGCTTGTGGGGCGCCATCGTCGGCGGTCTCGCCATCGGCGCCGTGCAGAGCATCATCGTTCCCTACACGCCGATCCCCAACGAGCTCAGCCTTGCTGCGGCGGTGGTCGTGTTGATGCTGGTGTTGCTGTTCAAACCTTCTGGGTTGTTCGGCACTCCACAGGTGGAACGGGTCTAGGGGGTCGACGATGGCAGCACGTTTTCAACTTCTCCAAGGCACCAGCCAGTACCGGACCTACAAGTGGGTCGCCTGGGGCCTGTGGATCCTCGTTCTCGTTCTCTTCGCCTTCGCCTATGCCGACACGGCCTCGCTCGAGATCTTCGAGAACAAGTACAACCTCGGCCTGCCCCGCACCAGCAAGGCGCTCTCGTTCGCCATCGCCGTGCTCGGCCTCCAGGTCATCGTGGGCTACACCGGGCAGCTCGCCCTCGGCCAGGGCTTCTTCTTCGGCACCGGTGCCTACGTGTCCGCGTGGCTGGTGGCAGACCACAACTGGTCGTGGTTCGTGTCGCTCCTGGTCGTCGTTCCGGTCTGCTTCCTGATCGGGATGCTCTTCGGCCTGCCGGCACTGCGGATCCGCGGGCTCTACCTCGCGCTCGTCACGTTGGGCATGGCGGCGACATTCCCGTCGATCGTCCAGTTGGACAGCCTCGACGAGTACACGGGGGGTGCAGCAGGCAAGACCGTCGACAGCGAGCTCGTGGCCCCCGGATGGTTCGCATCGCTCTGCGACGGCATCGCGAGTGTCCTGCAGGCCTTGCCGATCGTGGGCGACTACTTCGGCGACGGCGATCTGGGGAGCAAGGAGACCAACCGCATCTACACGTTCACGCTGATCGTCCTGCTGCTCTTCTTCTTGATCTGGCTCGTCTCGAACCTCCTCAAGAGCCGCCCCGGCCGAGCAATTCGGGCGATCCGCGACAACGAGACGAGCGCCGCGGTGTCGGGCGTCGACCTCACGATGAGCAAGACGCTCTCCTTCGGTCTCGCGTCGGCCATCGGTGGCGTCGGCGGATTGGTCTACGTGGCCGAGCTGGGGATCGCCTCGCCTGGTGACTTCACCCAGCTGCTCTCGATCCTCTTCATCGTCGGCCTCGTCACCGGCGGAGTCGGAACTCTGTCCGGCGCGGTCATCGGCGGCCTCGTGATCGCGTTCGTGCCGGAGTGGGCGAGTTCCACCGAGGAGTTCCCCGTCATCCCCGAACGCTGGCTGCAGGGTCCCACCGGTTCATTGATCCTCGGCATCCTGCTGATCATCCTCATGTTCTTCATGCCCGGCGGCATCGTGGCCGGCGTGCGCAAGATCAAGGGACGGGTCCTCACCGTCACGCCGGCCGCTCCGCTCGAACTGGGCGGTCCGACCAGCGTCGGCGACAGCGATGCCACTAACGTGACCGACGACACACCAGTCGGCGCCGAACAGCCCGGCGACTCCGCCGGCGACGACACCGCCGACGAAGTACCCACCACCTGAGGCCTCCGGGCCCGAGAGATCTCCGGTCATCCGACCGGTCCACGAGCTGAACATTCAGCACCAACCACCTAGAGGGGAGAACATGCGAGCTTCACCGACATGGAAGCGTGCCGCAGCAGGATTCCTGGCCCTTGGCCTGGTCATCGCTGCTTGTGGTGATGATGACGACGACGGGGGTGACTCCACCGAAGCGCCGGCCGAAACCGAGGCCGCCGCCGAGGAGGAAGAAGCTCCTGCCGAGACCGAGGCCGCCGAAGAGGAAATGGCCGAGGAAGAAGAGGCCGGCGAGGAGGAGATGGCCGAAGAGGAGGA
>CBFCWZ010000239.1:0-5812 GCA_965601935.1 uncultured Ilumatobacteraceae bacterium | reverse complement strand
CGTGGACGCCGCTGTGGTGAGCATTCTGGCCGAGGCGAGTACAGGTGACCCCGCGCCGGTGTGGCCGCGCCTCGTCCTTCTACTCGTCGTGATCGGCGTATTCGCCGCCCTCATCGCGGCCGCCCGCAAGCGTCGAGCCGGGTAGCGCGTCGCCGTCCCGGCGCATCCTCATCGACAGCCGAGTGCGACTGCCACACCCCATGCGTACGGTGGACGTCGATCGGGCTCTTTCCGGCCCCGCTGTCCACCGACCTGGGAGGCCGCGATGCCCCAACCCCGAGACCTGTCCAAACGAGCGCGTGGAGCCTTCGGGGAACGGCTCGCTGCAACCGCGTATCGTCGGCGCGGCGCGGAGATCCTCGACCGCAATTGGCGCAGCTCCACCGGAGAACTCGATCTCGTCGTGCGAGAGGGAGACGTCTACGTGTTCTGCGAGGTCAAGACGCGTCGATCCCGGCGATACGGGTCGCCGCTCGAGGCGATCACCCCACAGAAGGCAGCGCGGATCCGCCGCGTCGCAGACGAGTGGCTCCGTTCGAACGGGTTGCACGGAGTGACGACCCGCTTCGACGTGGTGTCGATCGTAGGAGTGGAACTCGACCTCGTGCGCATGGCCTTCTGACCACGATTCGGGTGGAGTCCTACGCGAACACCGCCCAGCCGAGCAGCGCCAGGGCGATGACGATGCACGACGCCACGAGGACGTAGTCGCCCGGCGAGGCCTTGTACTTGCGATAGGGGTTGTATCCCACGCCCTCAGTATCGTCGCCTCGATGGCCGCCGACACGCACGAACTCGAGACCATCATCGTCGAACGCACCGACAACGGGGTCACCACGATCACGCTGAATCGCCCGTTCCGCAAGAACGCCATCAACGACGTGATGTGGACCGAGCTGCACGCCGAGTTCGACCGTCTCGCCGACAGCGCCGACGACCGCGTCGTCGTCCTCACCGGGGCGGAGGGTGACTTCTGCTCGGGTGCCGACGTGAGCGACATGGGGTCCGGTGAGGGCGACACACCGGCGCCGCGCCCCCACCAGCTCTCGGCGATGCGGAACGTCGGCGACATCGCTCTCCGGCTGGCGCGCCTGCCCCAACCCACCATCGCCAAGGTCCGCGGCGTGGCCGCGGGGGCCGGCTTGAACATGGCGTTGCTGTGCGACCTCCTCGTCGCAGGTGACGACGCCCGGTTCTCGGAGATCTTCGCTCGCCGGGGGCTCACGATCGACTTCGGCGGGTCGTGGATCCTGCCCCGTCGGATCGGGATGCACCGGGCGAAGGAACTCACTCTCCTGGCCGACATCATCGACGCGGGCGAAGCCAGGGAGATGGGCCTCGTCAACCGCGTGCTGCCCGACGACGAACTCGACGCCTTCACCCAGGACTGGGCCGACCGCCTCGCCGCCGGCCCGCCCATCGCCCTCGCGATGAGCAAGCGACTGCTCAACAACTCCTTTTCTGTCACGCTCGAAGAGGCACTCGACGACGAGGGCTTGTCGCAGACCGTCAACTTCGGCACCAAGGACACCATCGAAGCCGTGATGGCGTTCATGGAGAAGCGCGAGCCCCAGTTCCGCGGTCGCTGACTGCCGCCGCTGGGTCCGGGTGGTTCGTTAGCCTGACCACGTGATCGGAGTGCTGCGCGGACTCGGCCTGGGTGTGCTCGCCGCGCTCGCGCTGTCGGCTCCCATCGGTGCCACTCCGGAGCCCGACGACTCATCCGACCCCGGCCGGCTGATCCCGATTCCGGCCGGCTGCCCAGAGCCCGACGAGGCCGATGTCGTGTTCGTGGGTGTGGTCGTCGACAAGGATGGCTACATCGACCGTGGCGCAGTGCGCTTCGAGGTCGAGCAGCTGCGGGCGGGCTCTGCCGGGCCGTTCGCCGCCGACGGAATGATCGACGTCCGCTACGGGCCCGATTCCAAGTACCTCGACGTGGGCGAGCGGTATCTGGTGAGCGCCGCCGTCGACCCCGACATCGGTCGCCTCGCATCGACGGTGTCGCCGGCCGCCCCGCTCTTCGGGGGCAACGACGTGATCGGTGTCGACGACACCGACGCGGAGTGCCCACCGATCGAGACGACCATCGTCACGCTTCACACCGACGGGTCGAGTGTCGACTCCAGCGTGCTCTCGCCGATGTTCGAGGACGGCCGCGTCCTGCTCGCCACCATCGGCGTTCCCGCTGCCGTTGCAGGGTTGGTTCTGGTGGCTCTCGTGATCCTGCGGTCGGTGTGGCGGTGGGGGATGGGCGGCATCTTCGCCCTCGGCCGGGCCGCGGTCACGCCCACTCCTGACCAGAAGGCCGTGCGCGTGCGACGTCACGGCCCACCGGACCGAGTGAAGACCTCTCGCTGACGCGGCGGCCTACTGGCGCACGGCCTCGTCGACCGACCGCACCGCGTCGGCCCAGTCGGGGATCATGATCTGCTCGGCGGTGTCCCCGGCCCGGCAGCGCACGAGGATGCCGCCGACGATCGGCTCGCCGAGCGCCACTTCGAGTGCCGCGCCGTAGGCAGCCAACTGGATGCGGTAGCGCCCGACCCGTTCGGCGGTCTGCACGGGGCCGGACCATCGATCGGTCTTGTAGTCGACGATCACCAGGCCGTCGGGCGTACGGACGAGCAGGTCGACGTAGCCCTCGAGGATGCGGTCGCCGACCGGTGCGGCCACGAACAGCTCCCGCCAGTGGGGGGCCCCGTCGACCACCCGGCGCACGATCGGCGCCGTGATGGCGGAACGGGCGAGGTCGGCAACCAGCCCTGACATCGTGAGGATGCCCTCGGCGGCGCACTGCGACTGAGCGAGGAGGCCGATGTCGGCGCCGTCGGCGAGGTCGCAGAACTGGAGCGTGCCGTGCACGGCCCGGCCGATGGATGTGCCGTAGCGACCGCGCTGCCACGGCGGGAGGTCGAGGTTGACCGGCTGCTTGTCGAGACCCGGGTCGTCGTCGAGGTCGCGCTCGGCACGCGCCATGACCTCTTCGGCCAGGCGCGTCGCCGCGATGGCAGAGCGGCGGCCGGCGCGCTGGATGGTGGCGTCACGTTCGTGCCGCCACTCGTCGAGGTCGTCGGCCGGGCGCGAACTCGACGGCCCGCTCCGTTCGACCGCCTGAACATCGAACGATCGGGTCGTGGCCTCGGCACACCTGGCGGCACCGTGTTTGGCCAGCAGTTCGGCCGAGGTGCACCGGTCGTCGCTCTTGTCGTGGAGTTTCTCGTCGGTGACGGCGCGGTGCAGCGACACCACCAGGTGGTCGACGGCACGGGTGCAGGCCACGTAGAGCAGCCGGCGTCGTTCGGCGTCGGTCATCAGCTCGTCGATGGGTGCGACCTCGGCGAAGCTGCCGTCGTCGGCCTTGCCGCTGAGATGCCATCCTGCTCCCTCCCACGACACCTGGACGCCCTTGACGCGCCGTGGCTGGGTGGTGAGGCCACTGACCACGGTGATCGGGAACTCGAGGCCCTTGGCGGCGTGCACGGTCATCAGACGGACCGCGTCGCGGTCCTGCTCGGGGAGGATGGCCTCCGCGACCTGCCCGTCGGAGGCCTGACGAGCAGCCCATTGCAGGTACCGCCGTACGCCGCGTCCTCCCGCGTCGGCCCACGCGCGGGCCTGGTCCACCACGAAGCGAATGCGATGCCAGACGTCGCGGTGGTCGATGCCGTCGAGGGCGAGGTCCTCCAGCCTCCTCTCGTCGACGATGGCCGCGAGGAGCTCGGCCGCTCCCATGGTCGAGGCGCGGTCTTTCACGCTGGCGAGATGACGCAGGCCCTCGGCGACAGGGTGGTCGTCGTAGCCGGAGGGCGGGGTACGCCATGGCCCCCAGCTGCCTCCGGCCGAGCGCCACTCCCACAGCTCGACGTCGCTGCAGCCGTAGAGCGGGCCGCGCAACGCCTCCACGATGGCCAGCTCGTCGGTGGGGTCGTCGGCCGCCCGCAGTGCCAGGAGGAGGTCCCGGATCTCGGCCGTGCTGTAGACGATGGAGGAGTTCTCGGCCCGGTACGGCAGTTCGGCTGCGCGCATCTCGCGTTCGAGCGCGGCAAGTGAGAGCCGAGTGGGTAGGAGGATGCAGATGTCACCGGGGCGGCACGGGCGGAGACGCCCGTCGTCCCGATCCCAGACCGGCCACCGCTCGGCGAGTGCGGTCGTGACGGCGCCGACGACGTCGGCAGCCTCGCGGGAGCGCAGCTGCTCGGCGTTCGAGCGTTGCCCGGCGAGGTCGTCGTGGAACTCGGCGCCGAGCATCGTGACGCTGCCGTGCCCGCGGGCCTCCTCCACCCGGCACGGGGTCAGGGGCTGGAACTCGGGCTGGGCGCCGTCGGCGAAACGGATCAGCGAGTCGAACAGCTCGTTGCTGGCGCCGATGACCTGTGCGGTGGAACGGAAGTTGGCCGAGAGGTGTTCGACGTCGGCATGGATCTGGCGGGGCGTCCGTAGGTACTGGGCGATGTCGGCGCGGCGGAAGCGATAGATGGACTGCTTGGGATCGCCCACGATGAACAAACGACCCGGGAGGGGCTGGAGTTCGGTCCAATCGGTGTGGTGCGCGGGGTCGTCGGGCGCCGCAGCGATGCGGACGGCGATCTCGAGCTGGATCGGGTCGGTGTCCTGGAACTCATCGAGCAGGAGACACCGGTAGCTCGAGTGGAGTGAGGAGCGGACTCCTGGGTCGCGGGCCAGCAGCTGACGGGCCCTGACGAGCAGGTCGTGGAATTCGAGCGTGCCTGCCTCGGCACGATGCGCGGTGCGGTCGAGGACGAAGCGGCCACACACCGTTCCGAGCACCCTCTTCCGATATGCCTTCACCTCGTCGAGGCGTTCGAGCAGACGCGCGGCCAGTTCATCTTGGCGGTCTCTCAGGTTCTGGAGCGCCTCCTCGCCGCCGTGTTCGCGCCATTTCGCCTTGTTGCCCGTGGTTCGGCCCGACGAGAGCTTGCCGGCTGCCTCGTCGAGGGCCCGCAACGCAGGCAGCAGCCCGCTGGTCTGGCCCATCCGGTCGGCGAAGGCACCGATCTGGTCGAGACGTGCCGCCTGCGTGTCGTCGGGAGGAACCGGTGTCGTGCAGATCGAGCGCATCTCGGTGACGAGGTCGGAGAGGTCGAGTTCGAACGGCGGCGGCGAGGCGAGATCGACTCGCGCGTCGACGAGGTCCCAGTTCCACCGGAACGCCTTGGCCACCTCCTTGAGGTCGCGCTGGAACGACAGCTTGTCGAACTCGACGAGGTCGACGAGGGCGCTCCCGCCCTCCACGATGCCGCCGGGTGGTTCAGGGTCGTCCAACAGGTCGTCGAGGAACTCCTCCCATTCTTCGTCGAAGTGCATGTCGCTCTCGAGGGCGTCGAGGACGCGGAATCCGGGTGGGAGGCCTGTTTCGATGGGGAACTCGTTGAGGATTCGCCGGGCGAACGAGTGCAACGTGCCGATGGGGGCGTGGTCGAGGTCGGCAGCGGCCTGTACAGCCCTGGGGTCGGGCAGCGTCTCGAGGGCGCCCCGTACCCTGTGCCGGAGTTCGGCGGCAGCCTTCTCGGTGAAGGTGATCGCGGCGATCGCGGTGATCGGCACGTCGTGGAGGACCAGCTGGACCACGCGGTCGACGAGAGAGCGTGTTTTCCCGGCGCCCGCCCCTGCCTCGATGAAGAGCGTTGCACCCAGGTCGTCGACGATCCGGTCGCGCGCAGCCTGGTCGGGTGGCAGGCTCGTGGTGGTCTCACGCATCGGCGGTCTCCTCGATGCCCAGCCACGCCCGTACGCGGGGGTCGACGGCCTTGCGTCGGAAGCGTTCGTGGGCGTCGGCGGTGCCCATTCC
>CBFCWZ010000238.1:0-5813 GCA_965601935.1 uncultured Ilumatobacteraceae bacterium | reverse complement strand
GGCCTCCTGATCGACATCGACGGGGTCCTCACCGTCAGCGGTGAGCCGATCGAGGGGACGGTGGACGCGTTCCGCGCGGTCCAGTCGACGGGGGTGCCGTATCGCCTGGCCACGAACACGACCACGCGTACACGAGCGAGCCTCGGGGAGTCGTTGCGGTCCGTCGGATTCGAGGTCGCCGACGACCTGTTGCTCACGGCACCGGTCGCCACGGCCAGTCACCTGCGGGTGAACCATGCGGGAGCCCGTTGCTTCGTCCTGTCGAGCGGAGATCTGTCGGGCGACTTCGAAGACATCGACGTCGTTCCGTACGGCGAGCCCGCAGATGTCGTTGTCCTGGGTGGTGCCGGCCTCGTGTACACCCACGAACAGCTCAACCACGCCTTCCAACTCCTGCTGGAGGGCGCCGCGTTCGTGGCGATGCACCGCAACCTCTACTGGCGCACAGCCGAAGGGATGGCTCTCGACACGGGCGCCTACGCGATGGCGCTCGAAGCTGCCGTCGGGCGCTCCCCGACCGTCGTCGGCAAGCCCGCTCCCGCCTTCTTCGCAGCAGGTGTCCATGCGCTCGGTGTCGACCCCGACGACGTGTTGATGGTCGGTGACGACATCGTCAACGACGTGCTCGGAGCGCAAGCCGCAGGGCTCCACGGATGCCTCGTCCGTACCGGCAAGTACCGCGCCGACGCGGTGGAGGCCGCCGACGGCGAGCCTGACCTGATCGTCGACTCGTTCGCCGACATCCCTTCGTTGCTCGGCTGAGCGCGAGACTCACCGGCGATGAGCGGAAACTTCCACGAGTTCCTCCGCGAACGGTGGACGGGCCGGCTCGGTGACGTCGCGATGCGTACACCCGGAGGCCCGGCGCTCACGTACCAGGAACTCGACGAGCGATCGGCACAGATGGCTGCGGCTCTGAGCGGCCTCGGGGTCACGGTCGGAGATCGTGTCGCCGCGCAGGTCGACAAGTCCGTCGACGCCGTCGCGTTGTATCTGGCCTGCCTCCGCGCGGGTGCGGTGTTCCTTCCCCTCAACACCGCCTACACCGACGCCGAGGTGCAGTTCTTCATTCGTGACGCGGAGCCCGCACTCGTCGTTGCTCGGCCCGGAACCCTCGCCGACCTCGGCGCCCAGGTGGTCACCATGGACCGCGATGGTGGGGGTTCGTTGCAGGACATCGCGAACAGGGCCGAGCCGATGGTCGAGGTCGTCGAGCGGGACGGTGACGACCTGGCGGCGATGCTCTACACGTCGGGAACCACCGGACGCTCCAAAGGGGCGATGCTGACCCACTCCAACCTCACATCGAACGCACTCGCGTTGTACGAGAGCTGGCGGTTCACGCCCGACGACGTGCTCCTGCACACCCTTCCGATCTTCCACGCTCACGGCCTCTTCGTGGCCCTCCACTGTGCCTGGCTGGGGGCGAACGAGATCATCTTCCTGCCGGAGTTCGACGTCGATGCAGTGGTCGAACACCTCCCCGACGCCACCGTGATGATGGGGGTGCCGACCCACTACGTGCGTCTCCTCACCAACCCGCGGTTCGACCCCGACACGTGCCGGAACATCCGCCTCCTCACGTCGGGCTCGGCCCCGATGACCGCCGCCCTCCACGAGGAGGTGACCGCCCGAACCGGTCACGAGATCGTCGAGCGCTACGGCATGACCGAGGCCCTGATGATCACCTCGAATCCCTACGACGGAGCACGCGTGCCGGGCACCGTCGGGATGGCGTTGCCCGGCGTCGAGGTCCGAGTGACGGACGAGGACGGCGAGATCGTGCCGCCCGATGTGAGCGGTGGAGTCGAGATCCGCAGCACTGCCCTGTTCACGGGCTACTGGCGTCTGCCCGAGAAGACGGCCTCGGAGTTCCGCGATGGCGGCTGGTTCGTCACGGGCGACGTCGGCACCCTCGACGAGGAGGGGCGCCTCACCCTCGAGGGCCGAGCAGGCGACATGATCATCAGTGGCGGGTACAACGTGTACCCGAAGGAGATCGAGATGGTCCTCGACCAGGTCGACGGTGTGGACGAAACCGCCGTGATCGGCGTGCCCCATCCCGACTTCGGTGAGGCGGTGGTGGCGGTCGTCGTCCGGGACCCGGGCGCCATGGTCGACGCAGAGGAGATGGACGCGGCCCTGACCGGCCGCCTCGCCCGCTTCAAGCACCCCAAGCACTACGAGTTCGTCGACGCCCTCCCACGCAACTCCATGTCGAAGGTCCAGAAGTCCGACCTCCGCGCCAGCCACGCCG
The DNA here is from genome assembly GCA_965601935.1 of uncultured Ilumatobacteraceae bacterium. GTDB lineage: Bacteria > Actinomycetota > Acidimicrobiia > Acidimicrobiales > Ilumatobacteraceae > CBFCWZ01. The sequence continues at coordinate 3,556 of CBFCWZ010000238.1, read as the reverse complement.
GACTGTTCACCGCCACCGATGCCTGACGATCTCCCCGAGCGGCTCGAGATCCGGGTGATCCCTCGTGCGAAGCGGAACGAGATCGGCGGAGAGCGAGCCGGTCGCCTGCTCGTGCGCACCACGGCCGCACCGGTCGACGGCAAGGCCGACAAGTCCGTGATCAGACAGGTCGCGGAACACCTCGGCATCCGTCCCGGTTGCATCGAGATCGCGACCGGTCACTCCTCCCGCAACAAGACCCTCCGGCCGAACTGGTCGGCGGTGCGGGTGTCCTCGCCGATCGGTCTCGGCCTGGAGGAGGTGCTCATCGACGACCGCTGAGCCGAGCCGCCGATGACTGTCAGGCGGCAGGTGGTTGTCGTGGGGTGGAGAGTTGCGGCGCCGGTGGCGGGTAGAGGTGACGCCACTTCTCGTTGCGGGTCGGTTCGCGCCATGTCACGAGGTGCATGTCGTACCACTCTCCGGTACCGCACCGCCATGTTCGCAGCGGCGGACAGAGTTGGCCTGGTCTGAGTTTCGCCGACGGCTGTGCCCCCGACGAGGTGACCGGACCCCCGTTCGCATCCGTGAACGTCAACCCACCCGGAACATCGGCGTTCCCCGAGATGCCCAACTCGCCTCTGTGGTGCAATCGGTGGTGATGCGGGCACAGAGCGACCAGGTTCCACGTCTCGGTGACCCCACCGTCGGACCAGTGGACGATGTGGTGGATCTCCAGCCAACGGTGCTGACGGCACCCCGGTACCCGACAACATCCGCCGTCACGCAGGCACACCAGTCGGCGGGTTCGTTCGGGTACGACACGGTCGTTGCGGCCGATGCTGACCGGGATCGTGTTGTTCGTGAACACCGGATCCCACACCCCGTCGCAGGTGAGGTACTTGGCGATCGACTCGGGAATCGGCACGTTCGCCGCATCGACCACCGCACCGTGGAGGTCGAGATGGAAGTGCAGCTTGAAACGATCTCGTCGCGCTGACCCCTCTACCGTGTCCAACGACCGCTCGGCGACCTCTCTCAGTGCATCGAGCCATGTCACATGGGGCTGACCGTTCTGGAACAGGGCGTCACGTGCCTCGGCGAGCGCCTTCTCGATGATCTCGCCGGTCAGCTGATCGGTGAGCAGATGCAGGTAGAAGCGGCCGTGGTCGTCGTACCCGAACGAGCAGTGCTCCTGTTCGACCGCAGGCTCGTCGGGCTCTTCCGGCTCTTTGGGCTCTTCGGGCTCTTCGGTACCGTTCTCCAGCTCCTCGGGAGTGGGGAAGTGGTCGAAGTGCGTCGCCTTCAACAGGCGCCGGATCTGTGGCACCGTCATCACCTCGGCCAGCCCCGCCGCCTGCTCATCGGCCCACCATGGTGCCCACCGGGCGATCTCGGCCACCTGCCCCAACGACAATCGCCCCTCCTTCAACCACGCGATGGAGACGGGGAGCTCATCGGCCCGCCGAGCGATCGACGTGACCTGCCTGGCCACATGGGTCGTCAACCCGGACCGCCAACACAACCAGTGCTCCAGCGACCGGATCCCCACACCCCGCCACAGCCCCGGCTCCGCCACACACTGCGCCGCGATGTCCACCAGCCGACCGTGCAGGACGTTGAGGCCGCCGGCGACCTCGTTCAGTTCCGCTTCCAACGTCGCCTCGCGACGCTCCCTCTCCCCGAGCCAAGGAGAATCCACCAACTCCATGCGTTCATCATGACGAGGGGGTGTTGCACTCTCGGCAGGCCTGCGTTCGCGACCCGAGAGTCCCCCTTCGACGCGGCAAGGTAGGGGTGTGCGAGGACGCGCGAAGGATCGGCTGAGGCTCCGCGGGAGGGCAACCACATGGAGGCCGTGGTGGCTGGCTGTCGGCGCGGGCACGGCGGGCGCGGCGGTGCTGGATGCGACGAACCCGGACGACGTCGAGCGGTTCCTCGGCCCCGTCCCCGCGATCGCGACCCTGCCCGCCCTCGGTGCCGCCGGGTACGGAGCGCTGCGGTTCCTCGAGCGGAGGGGCTTCTGGACGCACACCCGGGAACGGTGGCGTCCCGGCGCGTTTCCGGTCGCCGTCGCGGCGACGATCCCGTTCGGCGTGGCTGCCATCGCGGCCGACCTCGTACTCGGCTTCCCGGAGGACATGAACGTCGACTGGCCGGCGTCGCTGCTCTTCTACCCGACGATCGCCCTGGCCGCAGAGGTCGCCTTCCACCTGCTTCCGCTCGCCGGCCTCACGTGGGCGACGCGATCCCGCTTCACCGACCGCTCCTTCGGCCGGCGAACGGCCGGACCGATCGCCGCAACAGCCGCCGTCGAGCCCCTCTTCCAGGTTCTCGCCGGCACGTCCAACCCGTGGTTCGTCGCGCCCCACGTCTACCTGATCGGCCTGGTCCAGCTCGCCCTCCTCCGGAGGTACGGCTACGTGCCGATGGTGGCTTTCCGGCTCGCCTACTACCTGATCTGGCACATCGCCTGGGGCGCCGTCAGGATCCCCCTGCTCTTCGACTGAATGTTGCCGACGACCCGCACGGTCGGCGCCGCTTCGCTCGGGAGGCCCAGCGGAGCACCCGGAGAGCGCGCAAGGTGTTCCACCGGGACGGGCCGCCCGTCTTCTCCATGTCGAACCACACGCGGCCGCTGTGCTTCTGCTGGACCGACCACCGGCCGTCCTTGCGCCGTCTGCCGCCGAGCACGTCGAGCGCGTCCTGGAACCGAGGGTCCCACGGCGCGTCGGTCGCCGCGAAGTGGTCGAGCCCGCGGAGGATGTCGAACCGCCACCGCGGCGGGAACGACAGGCGGGTGAACGCGGGGTCGACCACCTCGCCGGTGCGATGTGACCTGTAGAGGCGGTGGGCGAGGAAGAACTCGCGTCCCCCGTCGAGGGCCCGAGACAGCACGTCGTGGTCGCCACGACCGGCCTCCCGGACCTCGGCGAGTGCCTCGAGAGCCGAGATCGAGGTGTGGAACGAGCTGTGTCGATCACCGAAGCGGACGTTGGCGCAGTTCCAGCCGCCGTCGTCGAGCTGGTTGTCGAGCAGCCACGCCACTGCGTCGTCGACGCGGGGGTCGTCGACGTCGAAGTAGCAGGCCAGCGCCACGTACATCGACGTGATGCAGGCCTCGGGCAGGTCGATCGTGACCGCCGCCGTGAGCGCGCCGTCGAAGTAGCGCGCCCCCTCCCACAGCCGCTCGACGCCACGGCGAGCACGCGGGTCGGCCGGATCCAGCCCACAGCTGCGCAGCAGCAACAGCGTGTAGTTCGTCGAGGTCCACTTCGGCCCGTAGAGCCCCCCGCCCCAGGTGCCGTCAGATGACTGCTGGTCGAGCAGCCGTTGCCCCCATCCCGAGGTGGACACCGCTGCCCGATCGGAGGCGTACGCCTCCGCGGGCTCGCCGAGCAGATCCCGGCGGGCCTGCCACCGGATCGCCGCATCCCCATCGAGCAGCCATTCCCGCGTCGACTCCTCGACGCCGGTCGCCGACGACTCAGGGGACATCGGCATCAACCTCCTCTCGCGATCGCGCCAACCCACTCCTACCCGAGCCCGCATGATCGCGCCAGGGACGAAGGATGGC
>CBFCWZ010000237.1:0-5877 GCA_965601935.1 uncultured Ilumatobacteraceae bacterium | reverse complement strand
GCTGCGCGGTGACATTGAGCCCCTGTTCCCGTAGCCGCACGCTGACATCCTCGGTCACGGGAACGACGATACCGGCGAATCTGGATCCTGTCCACATTTTGATCCAGTAAATATTCGATGTACTGCGGCTGCAGTAGTCGGGAAGCCTGCAGGGGGAGGATGTGCGATCAGCGGGTCCGGGCAGACGATGGGTCCATGATCGAAGTCACCCACCTCACCAAGCACTACGGGGACGTCACCGCCGTCGACGACCTCTCCTTCACCGTCGAGCCCGGCATCGTCACCGGCTTCCTCGGCCCCAACGGCGCCGGCAAGTCGACCACCATGCGGATGATCCTCGGCCTCGACAGCCCCACGGCCGGCACGGCCACGGTGAACGGCCACTCCCTCCGCGAACACGAGGCCCCACTCACCGAGATCGGCTCCCTGCTCGAGGCAAAGGCCGTCCACCCGAAGCGGACCGCCCGCAACCACCTCACCGCCCTCGCCATGACGACGGGCATCCCGGTGAGCCGGGTGGACGAGGTCCTGGACATCGTCGGCCTCACCGCCGTCGCCGGCAAGCCGGCCGGCGGCTTCTCACTCGGCATGGGCCAGCGCCTCGGGATCGCCTCGGCACTCCTCGGAGATCCGGCGGTCGTCATGCTCGACGAGCCGGTCAACGGTCTCGACCCCGAGGGTGTGCTCTGGATCCGCCACCTCCTGCGGGACCTCGCCGCGGAGGGCCGGACCGTCCTCGTGTCGTCCCACCTCATGAGCGAGATGGAGCTCACCGCCGACCACTTCGTCGTGATCGGACGCGGGACGCTCATCGCCGACGTCACCGCCCCCGAACTGGCGGCAATGGGTGGCCAGGCGAGCGTCGTCATCCGCTCGGCAGACGATCACCGACTCCGCGACCTCCTCCTCCGAGACGGTGTCTCGGTCACTTCCGAGGAGGCAGGTGGGCTCTCGGTCACCGGACTGGAGGCCGCGGAGATCGGCCGGATCGCCAACGACCGGCACATCCCTCTCACCGAACTCTCGACACGCACCTCCTCCCTGGAGAAGACCTTCATGGAGCTCACCGCCGACGCCGTCGACTACGACGCCCACGGCATCCGCCGGGAGGCCGCGTGAACCAGCCCACTCCCACCTCGGACACCTCGACCACACACACCCACGGAGCAGACCTCATGACCGCCACCCTCACTGTCGACACCCTTCCCGACGAACCCGTCACGATCGCCTCGGAGGCCGACGGGGACCGGCACGATCCCGACCGCTCGGTGACCCGACGGCGGGTGCTGTCCGCCGAGTGGTTCAAGTTTCGGACGGTCCGTTCGAACCTCACCGCCTTGTTCGGTGCACTCGGAGCCGCGATCGGACTCGGGATGATCTTCTCGACGCTGACCGAATTCGACGGTCCGGCGTTCGGGTCGACCGACTCGTTGTCACTCAGCCTGGCCGGATTCGACCTCGCCCAGATGATCATCGCAATCCTCGGCGTCACCCTGGTCGCCGGCGAGTACCAGACCGGCCTGATCCGTTCGTGGTTCGCCGCGGTCCCGAACCGGCTGCGGGTGCTGTGGGCCAAGGTCGGAGTGTTCGGTGGCGTCGTGTTCTCCGGATCGCTGATCGCTGCGGTCGTCGCCTTCCTGGCCAGCCAGGGCCTGGCAGACCCGGCTGCCGCAATGTCCGTGTTCGACGACGGGGTGCTCCAGGCGATTCTCACGACCGCCTTCTACACCGCCTGCATCGGCGTGATGGGAGTGGGCCTGGGCTTCCTCACCCGGAGCACCGCAGCCGGCGCCAGCATCGTGGTCGGCCTGCTGATGCTGGCCCCCGCCCTCACCCGCCTGCTGCCCGACTCGATCGGTGATCCGCTCTACAAGGTGCTGCCGAGCAGCGCCGCCGACGCCATGGCCGGCACCGGCGACGCGACGGTGGAGCTGCTCTCGGCGGGTTGGGGCTTCGCGGTCCTGGTCGGCTGGGTCGTCACCATCGTGGGCGGTGCCGCCGTCTCCCTCCGCCGCCGGGACGCCTGAGAGAACCCCGCCGTGGCCGACACCACCTCTACGCTCCTTCCCATGAGCGAGCAGCCGCATCCCGACGGGGTGCGGCTGCTGCCGTGGTGGCCGCGACCCGCCGTGGTCGACGCGACCCTCGTCGGCCTCATCCTGTTCGCCCTCGTCGCACGGGGACTCTCGAACGAACCGATCGACCACGACGTCGAATGGGTCGGTGCCATCACCGGGTTGGTGGTGATCCCGAGCCGCCGACGCTTCCCGGTCCCGGCGCTCGTCGCTGCGCTCAGCGTGACATTCGGCGTCGTGGTGTTCACGAACGAGCCGACGATGCTGATGTTCGCCGCCCTGTTTCCTCTGTTCACGGTGTCGGAGCGGTACGAGGCGAAGTGGGCGGCGCTCGCCGGGGGCATCACCGTCCTCGTCTTCGCCGTCACGGTGCTCGGGCTGATCGACGACCGGCTGCTCGGTGGCCCCGCGCTGGCGGCAATCGCCTGGCCCGCCTTCGTGGCATCGGCCGGCGCGGCACTTCGGGCGATCAAGATCAACGTGGCCACCGCCCAGGAGCAGGCCCGGCGGGCCGAGGCCGACCGCGAACGCGATGCCGAGCGCCGCGTCGTCGAAGAGCGCCTGCGTATCGCCCGCGACGTACACGATCTGGTCGGTCACCACCTTGCCGTCATCAACGTGCAGTCGGGCGTGGCCGGGCACCTCCTCGAGTCCGACCCGGAGGCAGCAGGCACCGCAATCGAGGTGACCCGCGAGTCGGCGGCGATCGCGGTCGACCAGCTGGGTGAACTCCTCGGCGTGCTCCGTGCCGAGGAGAGTGGCGGCCCCGTCTCGCCCACACCGTCGCTCGACGCGATCGACGATCTCATCTCCTCGTTCGGCGCGAGCGGTCTTCGCGTCGAGCACACCACGGCTGGTTCGCCCCGCCCCCTCTCGGAGTCGGCCGAAGTCGCCGCCTATCGCATCGTCCAGGAGGCGTTGACCAACGCGCACAAGCACGGTGATGGCGCGGCCACTGTGCAGCAGGTGTTCGAAGCCCGCGGGCTCACGCTGACCGTCTCGAACCGTGCCGGCTCCGACGCCACCGGCGGGACTGGCTACGGTCTCGCCGGGATGCGTGAACGGGTCGAAGCGGTGGGCGGAACCCTCACCGTCGACGACGCCGACAACCGGTTCGCCGTCACCGCCTCGATCCCCTTCCAGGACGAGCCGTGACCGAGGCGACGATCGGGCCCGTCCGGGTCCTCCTCGCCGACGATCAGGATCTCATCCGCGCCGGCTTCAAGGCCCTGATCGACAGCACCTCCGACCTGGAGGTGATCGGCGAGGCCTCCGACGGTCAGGAGGCAATCGACTTCCTCCGCGCCGACCCGGCCGACGTGGTGCTGATGGACATCCGCATGCCCGGCCTCGATGGGCTGGCCGCAACCCGCGAGATCTGTGCCGACGACGAGCTCGCCGACGTCAGGGTGATCGTCCTCACCACGTTCGAACTCGACGACTACGTCATCCGTGCCGTCCAGGCCGGCGCCAGCGGCTTCCTCGGCAAGACGGTCAGCCCCGACGAACTGCTCGGGGCCATCCGTACGGTCGCTGCCGGTGACGCCCTCCTCTCGCCCGCCGCCACCCGTGCCGTCGTCGAACGAATGGCCGGCACCTCCGGCGCCGATCTCGACCCGGCAGCACTCGATTCGCTGACCGAGCGCGAACGCGAGATGACCGCCCTCGCCGCCCTGGGGCTGTCGAATGACGAGATCGCCGGGCGGGCCTACCTCTCACCGCTCACGGTGAAGACCCACCTGAACCGGGCGATGATGAAGGTCCACGCCCGTGACCGGGCCCAGCTCGTGGTGATCGCCTACCAGAGCGGCCTCGTCCGCCCCGGCGACGGCCTCCCCTGAGACAGTTGCCAGGGTCAGGCGTGCGGCGCCGCGGCGCGGACGAACGCCGACATCAGCTGGCCGTCGACCGCGGTGAGCTCGTCGATGTCGATCCCGTCGGCGGCGAGAATCTCCTCGGCATCAGCGAGTTCGTACACCCGGGTTGGCACGATCTCGATGTCGGTGAAGCCCGCCTGCTCCAGTAGCGCTCGATACTCGTCCTCGTCGAGGGCGCCTGCGACACATCCGACCCACGCCTCGACGCTGGCCCGGACCCGGGGGTCGATCGCGCCGCGAACGACGACGTCGGACACCGCGACGCGGCCGCCCGGACGCAGCACCCGGAACATCTCGCGGAGCACTTGTGCCTTGTCCGTGGAGAGATTGATCACGCAGTTGGAGATGACGACGTCGACGGAGGCGTCATCGAGCGGGATGTCCTCCATGTGTCCCTTGAGGAACTCGACATTCTCGAGCCCGGACTCGGCCTGGTTGCGACGGGCGAGCTCGAGCATCTCGTCGGTCATGTCGAGCCCATAGGCGAACCCGCCGGGCGCGACCCGCCGGGCGGACAGCAGCACGTCGATCCCGCCCCCGGAGCCGAGGTCGAGCACGACGTCGCCGTCGTGGAGGGTGGCCAGAGCGGTGGGATTGCCGCAACCGAGCGATGCCGCTGTCGCAGCGCTCGGGAGCGTCGCGGCCTCCTCGGCGCTGTAGAGATCGCGTGTGATGGGGTCGTCGTGGGCGGCACCACAGCAGCCTGTGGCGGTGTCAGTGAGGACGTGGCGGGCGATCTGGCCGTAACTCTCCCGGATCTGCTCGACGAGTTGGGTCTCCTCCGTGTCGCTCGGGTTCGTCATCCATGCCTCCTCGATCTTCACGTCCCATCATATCGAGATCAGTCGATATATGAAAGTCGACGTGCCGTGCCGGACGTCATCGAGATGGGGAGCCACCCCACCACGACGCCGAACGGGTCGACGCGAGATGGAACGAGGTGCCGGCCAGGTCAGAGGCCGAAGAGGAAACGCTGGAGTGGATCCTTCACGCGAGTGAGGGAGAACTGCTCGGCGAGAGCGAGCACGTGGGCGTCGGGTCCGACGCGATAGCGCGAACGAGGTGACCGTGCGGTCAGCGCACCGACGATCACGTCGGCCACCTTCTCCGGCGGGCCCATGAGCGGATCGAAGCGATGCGTCATCTCGAGTGTCCGGCGATATCCGTCGGAGTAGCGCGACCCCGATCGCCCGTCGAGTTCCTCTTGAGCCTCGTCGAAGATCGCCGTCTTGAACATCCCTGGTTGCACGACGGAGACCTGGATGTCGTCGGGGGCGGCCTCGACACGAAGGGCGTCACTCAGGGCCTCGAGTGCGTGCTTCGAACCCTGGTACCACCCGGTGAAGGGAGTGGTCATGAATCCGTAGACCGACGAGACGTTGATGATCCGTCCCCCACCGGACGCACGCATCACCGGAAGACAGAGACGGGCCAGTCGGATGGGGGCGACGACCATGACCTCGAGCACGTCACGGGCCTCGTCGTCGGAGACGTCCTCCACTGCCCCCATCGCGGTGTACCCGGCATTGTTGACGAGGCCCCACGGACGATGCCGGTCGATCACCTCGCCGCAGGCCTCGGTATCGGCCACGTCGAGGAGGTCGGTCTCGACCTCCACCCCGGCCTCGTCGGCGGCTGCGTGCACGACCTCCGCCTTCGCGTCGGACCGTACGGTCCCGACCGCGTGGAAACCCTCACGCGCCGCTGCAACGACGGAGGCGAGACCGATTCCGGAGTTCGCCCCCGTGACGACAACGGTTCGTTCACGTCGTGCCATCGCCGCGACGCTACCCGCCGCCGACCCCACCGACTTCACGCGGTCGAGGGCCTTCGACAGCTGCGTCGAACTGCTCCAACGTCTGACTCGAGGTCAGGCGGTTCGGGTGAGGACGGTCCAGTTGCCGTAGCCGTTGTGGGTGAGGTTG
>CBFCWZ010000236.1:0-5881 GCA_965601935.1 uncultured Ilumatobacteraceae bacterium | reverse complement strand
GCGAAGCGCACTTCCTCGGGCGTGAGCACCACGGTCTTCGGGAGCCCGGTCATGAGGTCACGGCCGCGTACCTCCGCCTGGTTCTCGTCGTGCGTCGGGTCGGCCGAGCCGATGGCGACCTTGATCTCCTCCGCCGTGCGCTCGCCGATGGCGATGCCGTGTTCGCGGCGGACGAAGTTCTGGATCGCCGCGTCGATGTCGAACGACCCCACCCGAACGGCCTCGAGGGCGACGATTCCACCGAGGCTGATGACCGCCGTCTCGCTGGTGCCGCCGCCGATGTCGATGACCATGTTGCCGACCGGCTCGTCGATGGGCAGGTCGGCACCGATGGCGGCCGCCATGGGCTGCTCGATCAGGTTGGCGTCGGCCGCGCCGGCCCGCCGGGCCGCATCGGTGACGGCGCGGCGCTCGACCTCGGTGATGGCAGACGGGACACAGATGACGACCTTCGGGCGGGTGAACCGGCTGACCCCCACGCGTTGCAGCAGCAGGCGGATCATCCGCTCGGTGATCTCGAAGTCGGTGATCGCACCACCGCGCAGCGGGCGGACGGCCACGATGTAGCCAGGGGTCCGGCCGATCATCTGCCACGCCTCGCGGCCGGTCGCGAGCACTTCACCCGTCTGGCGATTGAGGGCGATCACGGACGGCTCGTTGAGAACGATGCCGCGGCCCTTCATGTAGACGAGCGTGTTGGCTGTTCCGAGGTCGATCGCGAGGTCACGCGCCATGCGTCAGGCAACCTACCCTGCCGTCGGCAGACTCGAACACACTGCGCCCGCCAGGATCACGAACCGTCCGACTCCTGGCCCGAGTCGTCCTGCGACTCCTCGGCCCGGGCGTCGTCGGTGCGACCGCGATCGATCGTGGGGCGACGTGCTTCGGGGGACAAAGCGTCGATCTGGCGGCGGAACGAGTCGACCGGGTCGGGCCCCCGCCGCCGCCGGACGACGACGGCGATGAGGAGAACGAGGAGTACTGCGCCCAGAATGACCAGAACGGCAGTCATGCTCGGTCGCCGTCCACGGTTGCGGCATCGCGTACGTCGTGGGCACCGGTTCCCCAGTCGGCACCTTCGTCCCACACCTCGAACTTCCAGATGGGAGCCGACTCCTTGAGCGCGTCGATGGCATACCGGGCCGCCTCGAAGGCCTCGGGGCGATGCGGCGAGGACACGATGGCGACGACCGACGACTCGCCGATCTCCATCCGCCCCGTGCGGTGGAGAAGAGCCACGCACCCGACGGTCGGCCAGCGCCGCCGCAGTTCGTCGCCGATGGCATGGAACCGCGGGACCGCCTGCTCCTCGTACGCTTCGTAGGTGAGGTGATCGACCCCCGCGCGGCCCTCGGCGTGGTCCCGGATGGTGCCGCTGAAGAGGACGACCGCCCCGCAGTTCGGCCGTACCGCCCACTCGTAGGCATCACCGATCGGCAGTGGCTGGTCGGTGAGACCGAACCAGTCGTTGCTGTCGGTGGGCGCCTTCACGCTGGGGCATCGTAGCGAGAGGGTTTCACTCCAAACCTTCGGGAGCGTGACACCCTCGTGACGAAATGGGGGCGAGAGGACGACAGTCGATGCCGCGAACACCCACCGTCGTCGGCTGGCTACGCTCGCGTTTTCGTGAACGAGCCGCCACTCCCCCCACACGAGCGCACATGGCGGCATCCCTCGGAGATGGCGCCCACGGCAGCCGACGTGGCCGATTCCGGCCTCAGCCGCACGGCCCTCTGGATGGGCACCGTCACCGTGGTGATCGTTGCCGTCGGGGTGTTGACGCTGGCACTCGTACCGGCCCAACGCGGCGACGTCACCACCGCGTCGGTGACCACCGTTGCGGTCATCACCGATCCTGCGCTCATCACGCCGCGTCTCACGATCGCGGCCCCCGAACCGCAGGCGACCCGCTCGGCGGCCCTGACACCGCTGAGGCCGACCCCGCGCAACATCGCCTCGGTGTCGACGCCGAGCGATGCGCCGCACACGGCGGTCGACATCCCGGACGCCGACGACCCAGTGATCGTGCTCACCGACCAGATGATCTACAGGATGGCGTGGAGGGCACTGGCGGGCATCGACCTACCCGACGGTGCGATCGTGATCGACCTCACCGGCGGCTTGCTCGGACACGTGGACGACGGTGCGATCGTGGCCGCCCACCCCGATCTGGCGCACGACGACTGACGCCCGCCGCCTCAGGTCCGCCTGCGCCACCACCGTCGGGCGACGACCGCGGCCGCCGCAGCGACACCGACGATCAGCAGGCCTCCGCCGAGCAGTGCTCCTTCCTGGCGGCGCTGGGGAGAGATCATCGTCCACCACGGCGCCTCGGTGCCCTCGACGTACACCTGCTCGTTCGTGACCGTCGGCTTCCATCCCGCGGCGCGGAGCCGGCCGTTCGACACGACCCAGGGATTCTGCGTGTAGGACCGCAGACCGGGCGGGATGGGTCCGCGCTGGAATCGCCAGCGCAGGCGTCCGAGCACGTCACGCACCCTCTCGGGCAGGGGAACCCGCGGGCTCTCCCCCGACAGGGCACGCACCCGGTCGCCGGCCACCCAACCGTCGGGGGCCACGTTGAACACGCCGTCGAGGCGCTCCCGCACCGAGAGCGCGACCGCCGCCGCGAGGTCGTCGAGGTGGAGGAACTGGGAGGGAGGGTCGTCCACCGCGAACCGTTGGCCGAGGCCGGCGACCAGCGCCGTGGCGAGGCGGGATTGGCGCCCTTCTGCCAGCGACACGGCCGGGCGGAGGACACTGGTCGCGCGGTGGTCGCCCTCTCGCCTCCACTGCTCCACGAGTTCTTCGGCCGACGCCAACTGCCGGCCGAACACGAAGTCGTTGTCGGGGCGCAGCACCTGCTCCTCGGTGAGCGGCACCGGGTTGCCGGCCGAGGCGCCGTACACCATCGCCGACGAGACGAACACCACATGTGATGCGTGCAGTTCTTCGGCCACGGCGAGGCTCTCAGCTGTCGCGGCAGTGGCGCTCTCGCGGCGCTCGGCCCGACGGTCGTAGTCGCTGCTGCCGAGATCGACCACCACGTCGGCGGATGTGAGGCCGTTGGACGAGCCGTTCCCGTTCGACGAGGGCTCGGCGACATGGAAGACCACGTCGACGTCCTCGTCGTCACCGAGCAGTGCGGCCACGCGCCGCCCGAGCGCACCATCGGCACCGGTGAGGACGGCGACGGTCATGGCCGACGGTGTGGTGGCTGGGTCGAACTCACGTCCCCACTCTGCCACGACCTGCGGGTTGAACGGAATGCCCGTACGATGAGTGGATGGCCGATGATGCCGACGGCAACGAAGTCGATCCCTTCGGTGAGAACCCGTTCGCCAACCTGCCGCTGTTCGGCGACCTGTCCCGGGCCCTCGCCGGTCAGGGCCCGCTGAACTGGGACGCCGCCCGCCAGTTCGCGATTCTCTCGGCGAGTGGTGGCGGCATGGTCCCGGGCACCGGTGCGCCGGCCGTGTCCCCCAACATCGACCCGAACGTGAGGATCACCTACACCGAGCTGGCCACCATCGCCGCCCGGCACGTGGGCGACGTGATGGGCCACGAGGTCCCGGGCATCGAGCCGTCGGTTGCCACTCCCGAACAGTGGGCGCAGCAGACGCTCGAGGCATACCGCCCGCTGTTCACCGACATGGCCACGTCTCTCGGCTCGACCGACGACCCCACCGACGACGACCCGATGGCCCAGATGATGGCCGGGCTGAGCAAGATGATGGCCCCGGCGATGATGGGCATGGCGGTCGGTTCGATGGTCGGCAACCTGGCCAAGAAGGCCTTCGGCGTCTACGACCTGCCGATCCCCCGCTCCACTCCGGCGCTGATCCTCGTGCCCCCCACCATCGACGCGTTCGCCTCCGACTGGGAGATCCCCCTCGACGAGATGAGGCTGTGGGTCCTCGCCCACGAACTGGCGGGGGCCACGCTGTTCTCGGTCGGTCACATCGCCGACCACCTCCGCAGCCTCGTCCAGCGGCACGTCGGCGCGTTCCAGCCCGACCCGTCCGCGGTCACCGACAAGCTCGGCGGGATGAACGTCGACCCCGAGGATCCGTTCTCGGCCATGCAGCAGGCCTTCGGCGACCCGGAGGTGCTGCTCGGTGCGGTGCGCTCCCCCGAGCAGGCCGCACTCGAACCCGAACTCGACGCGGCGGTCGCACTGACCATTGGCGTCATCGACTGGGTCGTCGACGCGGTCGCAGTGCGCATCATCGGAGGCAACGCGTTGCAGATCGCCGAAGCGGTTCGTCGCCGTCGCGCCGAGTCGTCACCCGACGACCTCTTCGTCGAGCGGCTGCTGGGCATCAGGCTCGGCGCCGAGCAGACGGCCAGGGGCAAGGCGTTCGCCCAGGGTGTCGTCGACCGGGCCGGTGAGGACGGCCTCAGCCTCCTGTTCTCGGACCTCGCGGCGGTTCCCACTCCGAACGAGATCGACGCGCCGGGCCTCTGGCTCGCCCGCGTGACCGACTCCTGACCGCGCGCCCCGGGCCGCTCCTCCGCCGTCCTCCTGCCGGGGTGTCGTCGGCGAAGCCCCGCCGGGCCCGCGCCCGCAGGTCGACCAGCGTTCCCGCCGAGCCGATCCCCACGATGAGGAACCCGATCGCGCCCGGCACCTGGATCGCCACCGCGATGAACGCGGCGAGGGCCCAGGCCAGCTGGAACCGGGTCTCGAACGCGGCGAACGCACGCCCTTGGTTGGCTCCGGGGGCGTCCCGTTGGACCACGCTCTCGAAGCTCAGCCGTCCGACTGCGGCCGCCAGGTTGACGATGCCGGCGAGGGCGACTCCCGCCACCGGGCCACCCGCGAGCGCAGCGAGGAGGCCTGCCCCGGCCGACATGATGAGCGCTCCCGAGAGCATCGTCTCCTCGCGCATCCGGGAGCGCAATCGAGGCGCGATCAGGTTGCCGAGCATCGCGGCCAACGCCGCCACGACGACCACCACGCCGAACCAGAACGTCCCTTGTTCCTGGGAGCGCAGCCAGAAGGCGAGGTGGAAGAAGATGAAGCCCACATTCGCTCTCAGCACGGTCATGGCGATCGAGGCCAGCTGGAGGCGCCCCGTATGGAGCTGGTGTTCTTCTTCGGAGTCCGCCGCTCTGGCCGCGACCACGTCGGGGGCGAGGCGGGTCGCGGCGACGAACCCGCCGGCGAACATCAGCGCCCCGTAGAGAAGCGTTGCGGGCGCGCCGATCACCGTCAGCAGGAGCGCGGCGGGGACTACCACCACGGCACCGGTGATGCCGGCGATGAGACCCAGCTTGGCGTTGGCCTCGACGAGCTCGTCCTCCGAACGGACCGTCGACGGGACGAGGGCCGACTTGGAGACGACGTACCCCTTCTGGAGCACCAGCGAGGCGAACACCAGGGGGAACAGCGCGAGGGCGTCGAGGTATTGGGCCATCAAGAGCAGCAGCACGACCCGGCACACGGCGACGAGTTGGATGACGAGGCGGCGGCCACCGGCCATCCGATCGATCAGCGGCCCGATGAGGGGGGCCACGAACAGGAACGGGGCGAAGCTCAGGGCGAGGAACAACATCACCCGGGAGCGCGCCGCATCCAGGTCGATGTCGAAGAAGAGCGAGTCGGCGAGGGCGACGATCATCGCCGCGTCGCCGCCCGTCATGAGGGCGTGCGTGAGGGCCAGCCGCCGGAACTTGGAAGCCGGAGGCTTCGGAGGCGTGGACACCCGGCTCACATCCCGATGTTACGACCCCGCAGCTCGCAGATACCGCTGCCAGGTGTGCGCTTCACTCTTCTGCGAAAGGTGAAGCGGAAAGCTGAAGCGGTGTCTGACACCGTTGCGGGGGATCAGGCGCGTTCGTACTTGTAGCCGAGGCCGCGGATGGTGGTGATCCGGGC
>CBFCWZ010000235.1:0-5988 GCA_965601935.1 uncultured Ilumatobacteraceae bacterium | reverse complement strand
GGTGGGATTCGAGGAGGCAGCCGATGGGTGAGCCAGAGCCCCCACCGGGCCCGCGTCCCGAGATCCGGCTGGTGGGATTCGAGGAGGCAGCCGATGGGTGAGCCAGAGCCCCCACCGGGCCCGCGTCCCGACGACGCACTGCTGGAAGAACTCGCCAAGGCATTCGAAGACGCCGAGTCCGGTACCGACGAGCCGACCGCCCGCTCCCATCGTCACGGCTGGAGCACCATGTCGGCCGATGACGACGCGACGTCCGATGACGCGACGTCCGATGACGTGACTCCCACCGGCACCGACGACGAGACCGCCACCGAGCCGGAGCCGGACGTCGGCGCCGGCGAAGATGGCAGTGCAGCGGCCGGAGCCGACGAGGGACTCGCCGCGGCCGGCCCCTCGTTCGATGCCGACCCGCCTGCGACCATCGAGGAACCGGACGACGGCGATGATGTGACACCGCGCGAACGCGAGGGCGGGATGATCGGTGAGCCCACCGTGGCCCGGCGCACGATCCGCATCGTCGACGACCTCGATGCCGAGGCGGACCATCCCGATGATGGGCCGGAGTCAACAGCGGATCAGTTCCCCGACACCTCGTCGCCTGGCGACCGCACCACGATCAAGATCAAGGCCGGAGAGGAGGATCTGCCGGACGCGTCGTACCTCGACGAGGAACTCGCCCGCGACGACTCCGAGGGGACCGTCTTCATCGAGGACGAGGGGATCGACGACGCGGTCGCGCCCAAGGACGCCACCCGCCCGGGGATGGAGCCGCGTCTGCGGCAACGCCGGATCGGAGTGCGGCGCGCAGCCAGCCGCAAGCGATTGTGGTGGGCCGTCGCCGCGGTCACGGTCGTCCTCATCGTCGTCGGCGGCCTCGCAGCCCTGGGGTCGCCCCTCTTCTCGATCGAGGAGGTCGATGTCACCGGAGCGGTGTACACCGATCCCCAGATCCTCGATGAGGTGGTGACCGGCCTCGAGGGCTCGCCGGTGCTGACCGCCGACACGGGTGCGGCGGAGGACCGTCTCGAGGAGAGCCCGTGGGTCGAGAGCGCCCGGGTGCGCACCGACTTCCCCGACGCCGCCACGATCGAGATCCGCGAACGGACACCGCAACTGACGATGAGCGGCGTCGACGGGCTCTTCCGTGTGCTCGATCGAGAGGGACGGGTGCTCGCGTCGATCGAGGGTCAGCCCGTGGCGATGGTCCTCGTGTCCGGACCAGGGACACTCGACGTCGAGCCCGGCCAGTTCGCCCCGATCGGCTACGCCGCGGCGGCGTCGCTCGTCACCAAGTTCACGCCGACGATCCGCACGCGTGTCGATCACATGCTGGTCACGGCCGACGGGAGCGACCTCAGGCTGATCCTCACGAACGATCCAAACCCTCCGATCGAGGTCGAGTTCGGGTCGGCGCTGGGAGAGAACGAGCAGGTGGAGAAGTTGGTGCGACTCGAGCGCGTGCTGGCAGACATCGGCACCGAAGGGGTCACCGTGATCAACGTGTCGACTGCCGATGTGACGGTTCTGTGAACGGTGACGGGCGTGAATCCCCGTTCTGCGACGGTAGACCTGGCAGGATGTTCCCCGGACCGGGACACGAAGCCCGCGGTCGCTTACACGCTGCAACCAAGATGACGACACACGAACTCGCACAACGGAGGATCTGCTGATGGTCGGCGCTCCACAGAACTACCTGGCAGTGATCAAAGTCGTCGGCGTCGGCGGCGGCGGTGTCAATGCCGTCAACCGAATGATCGACGCCGGCTTGAAGGGCGTCGAGTTCATCGCGGTGAACACCGACGCGCAGGCGCTGCTGATGAGCGATGCCGACGTCAAGCTGGACATCGGACGCGACCTCACGCGCGGTCTGGGTGCCGGTAGCGACCCCGAGGTCGGCCGTGAGGCCGCCGAGGCCCATGCTGCCGAGATCGAGGAGATGGTGAAGGGCGCCGACATGGTGTTCATCACCGCCGGCGAAGGTGGCGGCACCGGGACCGGCGCCGCTCCCGTCATCGCGGAGACCGCCCGAGAAGCCGGAGCGCTCGCCATCGGCGTGGTGACCCGTCCGTTCTCGTTCGAGGGTCGGCGCCGGGCCGTTCAGGCCGACAACGGCGTGCAGCGACTGAAGGAGAAGGTCGACACCCTCATCGTCATCCCGAACGACCGCCTGCTCACCGTCGCCAACGACAAGACCAGCGTGCTCAACGCGTTCAAGATGGCCGACGAGGTGCTCCTGCAAGGTGTCTCCGGCATCACTGGTCTCATCACCACGCCCGGCCTCATCAACACCGACTTCGCGGACGTCAAGGCGGTCCTGTCGAGCGCCGGGTCGGCGCTCATGGGCATCGGTCAGGCCAGCGGCGACGACCGCTCGATCGCGGCGGCCAAGGAGGCGATCTCGAGCCCGTTGCTCGAGTCGGCCATCGACGGCGCCCGCGGCATCCTGCTCAGCATCACCGGCCCGTCGGTCATGACGCTGTTCGAGATGAACGCAGCCGCCGAGATCATCCACGGGGTCGCCCACCAGGACGCCAACATCATCTTCGGCACCGTGATCGACGACGAGATGGCCGACGAGGTGCGGGTGACCGTCATCGCCGCCGGATTCGATCGGGTCGACGGTGAGGGAACTGCACCTCTCGGCGAGGTCGACACCCCGCGGACATCGCCGACGCGCATCACCGAGCTCTTCCCGGGCGAGGACGAGGAGGACCCGCTCGCCGAGGACGGCGACGACGACTTCGACGTCCCCTCGTTCTTGAAGTAGCCGCGGAGCCGGGTCCGGCTGGCGTGCTCGAGATGCTGAACACCGAACTCGGTCACCTGCGCGTCCGCGTCGTGGTCACCGACCGTGCCGACGGCGACATGCACCCCGAGCGGGTCGAGCCCGACGTGTTGGCGGCGCGCCAACGGGCGGTCGCCGGAACCCTGTGGCCGATGCTCGATCAGGTTCACGGCACCGACGTGGTCGTCTTTCCGAGCCTCGCCGACGCCCCCGTGGGCGACGTGGCGGTCAGTCGGCCCGGAGGGACCCCTGTGGCGGTGTGGGCCGCCGACTGTGCGCCGGTGGCGCTCATCGGCGGAGAGGGGACGATCGCGATGGTGCACGCCGGGTGGCGCGGCCTGGCGGCGGGCGTGCTCGACGCCGCGCACGGCGCAGTACGGGACGCCGACGGCGGAGTCGCCTGGGCCGTGCTCGGCCCGGCGATCGGGCCATGCTGCTACGAGTTCTCGATGCACGACCTCGCGGCGGTGGCGTCTCGACTCGGGGTGCAGCCCGAGACGATCACCGGCGCCACGTCGTGGGGCACCGTCGCCCTCGATGTACCCGCTGCGATCCGGGCAGGACTGGCTCGTCACGGCGTCGATCTCGCCGTCACCGGTCCGTGCACCGGGTGCGACGAGCGTTGGTACTCGCACCGCTGCCGGGCCGAGCCCGGTCGTCATGCACTCGTCGCGTGGACGGAGGCCACATGAGCCCGGCCGACGTGGAAGCGCGACTCGCTGTGGTGAGCTCGGTGATCGACGCAGTCGACCGGCCGTGGAGCCATCCCGTGCGCATCGTCGCGGTCACGAAGGGGTTCGGCCCTGACGTGGTCCGACTCGCGATCGAGGCGGGATGCGAGGCGATCGGAGAGAACTACGCGCAGGAGTTGTCGACCAAGCGATCTGCGATCGAGGGCACCGGGCGGCGGCCCGAGGTCCACTTCATCGGCCGGCTCCAGTCGAACAAGGTGCGGCTGGTCGCGGATCTGGTCGACGTATGGTCCAGCCTCGATCGGCGCTCCGTCGTACGTGAGGTGGCCAAACGGGCTCCAGGTGCCCGCGTCCTCATCCAGGTCAACGCCACCGCCGAGGAGGGCAAGGGAGGCTGCCCGGTCGATGACGTCCCCGCACTGGTGAGCGCAGCACGTGAGGCGGGACTTGTCGTCGAGGGGCTCATGACGGTGGGGCCGACGGGTCGTCCGCCGGAGATTGCTCGGTCGGGGTTCGCGCTCGTGCGCGGCCTCGTCGACGAACTCGGTCTCGAGGTCTGTTCGATGGGGATGAGCGGTGACCTCGAGGTCGCTGTCGAAGAGGGCAGTACCGAAGTGCGCATCGGGACCGCATTGTTCGGAGAACGACCGCGTGCATGACCCACTCGACTGTCGATGTGTCCTCGTTCGGCGGGGTGTGGTGCGGTAGCCTGCGCGCTCAGGAGGAACGAATGCCACTCTGGAAACGGACCATGGACTACCTGGGTCTCGGTCCCGACGACGCGTACGACGACTACGACGAGTACGACGACACGGGTCGGGCGCCACGGGAACCCGACCCGCGAGGCGGCCGCGGCTACGAGCCCGAGACCGACGACTCCGCCCGTACGGTGAGTACCCGTCCCAGCTTTCCCTCCCGCGACTTCGACGCGTCCGCCTCTCGTCGCGGGTCGAGTCCGCCGAACGGTCGCGGCGACGACACAGGCGTCTCGATTCGCCCGGCCCCGCCTGCCGCAGCCGCGACGACGGCCGCGCCGCGGCCCGTTCAGGGAGGGAACATGGAACCCCACACCGTCCGCCCCCGCCGCTTCGATCAGGCGCAGGAGGTTGCCGACAAGTTCAAGGACGGCCAGCCCGTCATCATGAACCTCGAAGGAACCGAGCGGGACGTGGCGCGGCGTCTGATCGACTTCGCCAGTGGCATCTGCTACGCCCTCGATGGCTCGATGGAGAAGGTCGCCACAGGGGTCTACCTACTCAAGCCGGTTGCCGCCACGGCCCCGCGCGACGACACCTACTACGACTGAGGGGCAGATCGGTGAACCCGCAGAACGTCAGGAACGCCGAGTTCAAGATCGTCCGAAAGGGCCTCGACCCCGACGAGGTCAGCCAGTTCCTGGTGGAGGTCGCCGACTCCCTGGAGAAGGCCCAGAACCACGCGACCGCGATGGAGGCTCGCGCCCGCGCCGCCGTCCAGCGAGCACAGGACCTCGCGGCCGCACAGCCCGAGTCCGGCACCGACGCGACCGATGGGTCGCCTGTGTCCGTGCCCGACGAGGCCGAGACGATCTCGCGGGCACTGCTACTCGCTCAACGAACTGCCGACACCGCGATCGCCGAGGCCGAAGCCGAAGCCGAAGCCGTGCGCGCCTCTGCCGCCGAGGAGGCCACCAGAGAACTCGACGCCGCACGTGAGCTGGCGACGCAGATGGCCGAGGCCGCCAAGGCCGATGCCGAGAAGCTGTTCGCCGACGAGAAGGAGGCCATCGCGGTCGAGATCGTCGAGATGAAGGAGAACCGCGATCTACTCGCCGCCGACGCCGGCGCCCTCGACTCCTTCTTGGCCGCACAGCGGGAGCGGATCCGCGACGCCGCATCCACGCTCGTCGACCTCACCGAACGTGTGCCGGGTGGGCTGGCTGAAATGGCGGCTCCCGTTCTCGACTCACGGGCCCGCGACGACACCGCCGAGCTGCCGGCGCGTTCAGACGATGTCACCGAGGACGACACAGCCGGAGAACCCGACGCGGCAGCTGTCGACGAACCGGACGGCGACGCGACCCCCGACGATCCGCTCGCAGGGAGCGCGTCAGACGACCCCGATGACGAGGTCGTCGACGCCGAGCAGGAGCCGCCCTCCGAACCGGAGGTACCGGCCGCCGACCCGACCCAGGTCCCGGAAGTGATCGACGTCGCCGATGAGACCGCGACCGATGACCCGGCCGACACGAACACCGCTGGTTCCCCCGACGATCTCTTCACCGACCTCGAGGAACAGAGCCGCGAAGCGCCTGGCGGTTCGGGCAGGTCGAACGACGACGTCCGCTTCGACTTCAGCGAAGAGGGGTGAACGCCAGAGTGGCGAAGGCCGAGCGGCTCGCGGGTCGGTGAGTCGCTGACCCGGACGACAGCCCGGTCGGTATCGTTCTGCGGGTGCCGTACCCCGACGTCGATCCGCAACCGAATTTCCCGGGCATCGAGGAGGAGATCCTCGAGCGCTGGGAGAAGGACG
>CBFCWZ010000234.1:0-6003 GCA_965601935.1 uncultured Ilumatobacteraceae bacterium | reverse complement strand
ACGACCCCTTCGTGTACGGCGCCCGTATCGGAACGATGACCGACAAGCCGTTCGGTATCTCGGTCACCGATTCCACCCGGCGCGGGGCAGCCGACCTGGCCCGCACCGCCCTGTCGCTCAACGATCTGAACCCGGGCGGGTTCATCCTGGGAATCGGCTCCGGTGAGGCCGAGAGCCTCGTCCCGTTCGGCTACCCGTTCGACACGCCGGTCGGCCGCTTGGAGGAAGTCCTCCGCGATCTGCGCTCACTCCTCGACCACGGGGTGATGGCCGATGGTGGGGTCGGTCGAATGGGCCTGCCGCTGGAAGCCGAGGGCCGCGGTTCGCCCCCGGTCTGGGTGGCCGGACACGGCCCACGCATGCTCCGCCTGACCGGCCAGTACGGCGACGGCTGGATCCCGGCCTGGTGGATGACCCCCGAGCAGTACGGAGAGAAGCGGGCCATCATCGCCGCCCACGCCGAGGAGGCCGGGAGGCCGGCCCCGACCAACTCGCTCCTCCCGTTCTGTCTGTTCGCCGAGAGCCGGGACGCGGCTGCGGAGATGTTCGAAAAGGAGCCGCTCGGCAAGTTGTTCGGTCTCTTCGCGATGGGCCACATGTGGGAGGCCCACGGCCTCCGACACCCGTTGGGGAACGAGTCGAAGGGCTTCATCGACGTGGTCATCCACGGCCTCGATGCCGACGACCTCCGCGACATCGCACCGACGATCCCGTTCGAGATGGTCTGTGAGGTGCTCTTCGTCGGCAATGCCGAGGAGCTCGCCACCCAGTTCGAGGGGTACGCCCGCAACGGCCTCGAGCACGTCGTCCTCGCCAACATCACCGGCGTCGTCGGCGGCATGGACGAGATCCTGGCGCGGGCGATGGATCTACCGCAGCTCACCGCCGTCCTCCACGACCTCTGACACAGGAATGCTCATGACCGACCTCGCCCAGTTCAACCCGTTCGATCCGGCCACCCAGCAGTGCCCGTTCCCGCACTACCAGCAGATGCGCGAAGAGGCGCCGGTGCTGCACCTCGAGAGCATGGACATCTGGTGGGTGACCAAGCACGAACTCGTACTGGCGATGCTGCGCGACCCGCACACCTACTCCTCGGAGTTCGGCAACACGAGCATGCCCCTCCCGCCGGAGGAGAGGGAGAAGATGGTGGAGGTGATGAGCGAGGGCTATCCGAGGGTGCCCACGATGCTCACCGCCGACATGCCGGAGCACACCCGCTACCGGCGCCTCGTGTCGAAGGCGTTCACGCCGAAGGTGGTCGCCGAACTGGAGCCGGTGATCCGCGAGATCACGACCCGTCTCATCGATTCGTGGATCGACTCGGGGAGCATCGAGTTCGTCGAGCAGTTCGGTGTGCCGCTTCCCGTGGAGGTGATCGCCCGGGCGCTCAACGTGCCCGACTCGCGGCTCGCCGATTTCAAGCGGTGGTCCGACGACGCCATCGCCGGAATCGGCACTGCGATCGGGATGGAGGAGAGGCTGGCCGCCGAGCGGGGGGTCAACGAGTTCCAGCACTACTTCGCCGAACAGTTCGAGAAGCGGCGTACCGAGCCGCAGGACGATCTCCTCACGAACCTGCTCAACGCCCGGATCGATGACGACGACGAGGTGGAGGACACACGCCCGCTCGACATGCCCGAGATGTTGAGCATCGTCCAGCAGCTGCTGGTGGCCGGCAACGAGACCACCACGAAGTTGTTGACCGAGCTGATGCGGCTCCTCGGTGAGCACCCCGACCAGTGGGAGCAGCTCAAGGCCGATCCGAGCCGCGCTCCCCGCATCGTCGAGGAGGGCCTCCGCCTCTCCACGCCCACTCAGGGGATGTGGCGGATCGCCACGAAGGAGCACGAACTCGGCGGGGTCACGATCCCGAAGGGGGCCCGGATGGTCGCCGTGTTCGCGTCGGCGAACCGTGACGACGCCCTGTACGAGAACTTCGACGAGTTCGATCCCGACCGCCAGAACCTGCGCGACCATCTCGCGTTCGGGAAGGGCATCCACTTCTGTCTGGGGGCCAACCTCTCGCGGCTCGAGGGGAAGGTCGCGTTGGAGGAACTGGCGCGGCGGATCGACACGTTCACACTGCCCGACTCCAACGAGTTCACGTACTTCCCGAGCTTCATGCTGCGCGGCCTCACCAGCCTCGACATCGATTTCGTCCCGGCCGGAGCGCCCTGATCAGTCGGCTTCGCGGTAGTCCTCGAAGCTGCGGTCTCGTTCGCTGAGCGCCTTCTTCACGCCCACCTGCTTGAACGAGGCGAGGTACTCCCGTGATGGCGGTTGGTGGAAGCCGAGCGCCTGGATGTCGGCGGTGGCGCGGATGCCGTCGCGGATCCCCATTGCCTCCATCGCCCGGTGGGCGGCGCGCTTGTTGAGGGCCAGCAGTTCGGGCGGGATCTTGGCCACCCGCCCGGCGATCTCCAGTACCGCCGTCTCCAACTCGTCGGCCGGGTAGGCCCGATTCGCCATCCCGGCCGTCACGGCGTCGGTGCCGCTCATCGAGTCGCCGGTGAGGAGGGCTTCCATCCCGCGGCGCAGGCCCATCAGCCAGGTCTGCCACTGCATGTCCGGTGGCGACATGAGCCGCACCGGCGGGTAGCCGATCTGGGCGTCCGCGGCCACGTAGACGAGGTCGCACGCCGCGGCCAGCTCGGTTCCGCCGGCCAGGCACCAGCCGTGGACCTGGCCGATGATCGGTGTCGGCATGTCCCACATCTCCAGCCAGTTGTTCACCACGTGGCGGCTCCACCACCCGTCGGCGGGAGCGGTGCTGCGTTCGACGTCGTGGTTGACCGAACCGAGGTCGTAGCCGGCCGAGAATGCCGGACCCGACCCGCGGATGATGATCACAGAGACCTCGCGTGACCGGTCGGCTGCCCTCAGTTCGTCGAACAGCGCACCCCTCAGCTCGTCGTTCAGAGCGTTGCGCTTCTCGGGCCGGTTGAGCGTCAATCGCCGCACCTTCGGGAGCGGTTCGTCGACGAGGAGGACGGGGTCGGTCATCGCAGTAGTTTCGCGGCATGGCCGACACGTCCGCATCCCCCGCTCTCGGATTGTTCTTGGAGAAGTGGCATCGCCAGCTCCGGGGTGAGCTGCCCGGCTGTCTCGACGAACTGCTGGTGGACGACGTCGTGTTCAAATCGCCGATCGTCTTCACCCCCAGCAGGGCAAGTACACCAACGGCATCGATCTGATCACGGTCGACGACGAGGCCCAGATCGTGAGCTTCACCGTGATGATCCGCCCGCTGCAGGCGGCCCTCGAACAGCTCAACGCCCTCTGACAGGTCAGGCGAGGAAGGTACGGAGCGCGGTGGCGATCTCGGCGCGGGCGTCGTCGGCGGAGCGGATCACGCCGACCGACGGGAGTGAGGTGTGGATCTGGCCGCGCAGCGGGAGTTCCCGTGCGTCGGAGCCGGCGGCCTCGAGCGCCTCGACGTAGGCGGCGCCCTCGTCGCGGAGCGGGTCGAACTCGGCAGTGACCACGAGCGCCGGTGGCAGGCCGGACAAGTCGTCGGCGCGGAGCACGGCCAGCCGCGGGTCGGTGCGGTCGCCCTCGTCGACGTAGTGGTCGAAGAAGTACTGCATGAGGTCGCGCGTGAGGATGTAGCCCTCGCCGGCCTCCACGAATGAGGGGCGCGACCAGTCCGAGTCGGTGACCGGGTTCACCAGGATCTGCCCGCACAGGGACGGGCCGGCCTCGTCACGTGCCCGGATCGCGGTCGACGTGGCGAGGTTGCCGCCGGCGCTCCACCCGGCCAGGGCGATCCGTGTCGGGTCACCACCCAGCGACTCGACGTTGTCGGCGATCCACCGTGTTGCTGCCCAGGCATCTTCGTGGGCGGCCGGGAAGCGGTGTTCGGGGCCGTGCCGGTAGTCGACCGAGACGACGAGGCAGTCGGCTTCGTTGCAGAGGTCGCGGCACAGCGGGTCGTCGGATTCGAGATCGCCGATGACCCAGCCGCCACCGTGGAAGTAGACGGTGACGGGGTGTGGCCCGGCGGTGGCCGGGCGATACAGCCGATAGGGGAGCTCGCCGTCGGCTCCCGGGAGCGTTCCGTCGACCACCTCGCCCACTTCGGGAGGTGCCGGGCGCGCGGCCTGGGAGGCCGTCATGAAGGCACGGGCATCTTCGGGCGGGAGCGTCTCCAGCGGTGGCAGACCCAACTCCTCCATCACCTCGAGCATCCCCATCACGTCGCGCTGCAGCCGCCGGATCACGCCGTCGTTCGTGGCCTCGCCGTCCGGCCCCTTGCGGGTGAATCCGAGATAGCCCTGCGCGACCACGTCGTCGCAGGCCTGCCGGTAGGTGCCGACGCCGCCGATGTAGGGCAGGAACACACGTGGTTTGCCCGGCACGTTGGCGCCCATGTACCAGGAGTTGGCGGTGGGGTGGAGGGTGATGCTCGCGCAGTCGTCGACGTGCACGCCCCACCCTTCCTGGGCGGTCCGAGTCGGCTCGATGGTGTCGAATCCGCCCTCGCGCTGGTCGACGAGGCAGTCGGTGATCCAGTCGACGTGCTGCTCGATCGACACCATCATGTTCGACAGCACCGACGGGCTGCCCGGGCCCGTGATCATGAACAGGTTGGGGAAGCCGACACTCGTGAGGCCGAGATAGGTGTGCGGACCGTCGGCCCACTCGTCGGCCAGCTTCACGCCCTCGCGTCCCCGGATGTCGACGCCCACGATCGGGCCCGTCATCGCGTCGAAGCCGATCGCGTACACGATGGCGTCGAAGTCCATCGACTCCTCGGTGGTCTCGATCCCGGTCTCGGTGATCGTGGCGATCGGCGTCTGGTGCAGGTCGACGAGGCGCACGTTGGGCCTGTTGAAGGTGACGAAGTAGTCGGTGTCGATGCACGGACGCTTCGTCCCCCAGTAGTGACCACGCGGGCTCAGCGTCTCGGCGGTCGCGGGATCGTCGACCAGCTCGCTGATCTTGCCCCGGATGAACTCGCACAGCAGATCGTTGGCCTCCGGGTTGAGGCCGATGTCGCTGAACTCGATGGCGGGAGCGAAGAGTTCCCCCTGCGCCCAGATCCGGTCGAAGGCCTCCTGGCGTTCCTCGTCGCTCACCATGAGGGTGCCGACCTCGCTCAGCTGGTCGGGCACCCCGGCAGGGCTCCACCGGGCCTCCTCGCGGTACTCGGCCTCGCGCCCTTTGTACTGGTCGAGCTTCTCTTGGGACACCGGGCCGTTCCAGGCGGGCATCGTGTAGTTGGGCGTGCGCTGGAAGACCGTGAGCTGCTCGGCCTCTTGGGCGATGAGCGGGATCGACTGGATCGCCGACGAACCCGTGCCGATGACGGCGACCCGCTGCCCGGTGAAATCGACCTTCTCGTGGGGCCACTTCCCGGTGAAGTAGACGTCGCCCCGGTAGCGTTCGTGGCCCTCGATGTCGGGATCCTTCGGCACCGAGAGACAGCCCGTGGCCATCACGTAGTACCGGCAGCGGATCACATCGCCCGGACTGGTGTGGACCGCCCACGTGTCCGTTGCGTCGTCCCATTCGGCGTGGTCCACCCGCGTCTCGAAACGGATGTCGCGGCGCAGGTCGTGCTTGTCGGCGACGTGGTTGGCGTAGCGCAGGATCTCGGGTTGGGTGGCGTAGCGCTCCGACCACTCCCACTGCTGTTCCAGTTCGGGGTCCCAGCTGTACGAGTAGTCGAGGCTCTGGATGTCGCACCGCGCCCCCGGGTAGCGGTTCCAGTACCAGGTGCCGCCGACATCGTCGGCGGCCTCCACGACGACGGCACTGAAGCCGGCCTCGCGCATTCGGTGGAGGAGGTAGAGGCCGGAGAACCCGGCCCCCACGATCACCACGTCGACATCTGTCCCCGGATTCCCCATCGGGAGATTGTCTCAGGCCGGCTCCGTCCGCGGCGAGGCCGAGCGGGCGATGTGTCGGTGCGTGCTCGGCCCGTTCGATAATGTCGCGTCAATTCCGGGCACGCCAGTTGGCAGACCGTCAGGAGCGGTATGAGCGAAGAACCGTCCA
>CBFCWZ010000233.1:0-6010 GCA_965601935.1 uncultured Ilumatobacteraceae bacterium | reverse complement strand
CACCTTGACGTCTTCCAGAGATCGGTCGAGCCGATCGCGGAGCTGTCACGATCCCGCAGCGGATCCAGCACACGATCCGGACCAACGGGATGCTTCCCGAGGAACCGCCGTGACCCGAAGTTCCCGCCCCGTCAGGGGCAACCCGAGGGCGACCGGAACAATCGATCGACGGCCCGCGGTCAGTCGTTCTTGAAGGCCTTGATCGCTTCGAGTTCGAGGTCGACGTAGTGGTCTCCGGAGACGTCGACGACGACCTTGTGGATCGTGCCGCCGGTGAACGCCCACGGCGCGACGCCGGTGTAGTCGGGGGTGACGGGTCCGCCGGCGCAGCGTCCGACGGCGAACCCCTCACCGCAGACCGAGAACGCGCCGAGCTGGGTTCGGATGGCCTGTTGCGCGACCTGATCATCGTCGATGAACAGGGTGGCGGTGCCTCTGGTCTCCATCTTCGACTTGTCGACGCTGTCCATCTTGAACTCGACTCCGACGATGCACTTGCCCGCAGGGAGCGGCCTGTCCGAGGTGAGGATCTGCTCTTCGAGGCCGATGAAGTTGTTGCAGTACTTCAGCGTGCCTCCCTTGACGTAGAGCGAGTGGCCCCCGAAACGTGACCCGTTGGCGAACAGGACGCCGTCGGGGTTGTCGCCGAATTCGACGAAGGCGCCGAACTTGTAGTCCCGGCCCCGGATGCTGGGCATGTCACCCTCGGGCACCATCGCCGTGTTCGGGTGGTACGTGTAGCGGGCGCCGGACTTGTCGACGAGGGACGGGCGCGGTGTTCCGCCGACCAGTTCGGCGGGGGCGCGGTCGTCGATCGGCAACCCGTGGTAGAGGCCGGCCTCGTAGAACCAGAGGTTGATCAGGTCCTGCAGCTTCTCGGGGTGCTCGGCGGACAGGTCGTGCATCTCGCTGCGGTCGTCGTCGGTGTCGTACAGCTCCCATTTGTCGCCGCCGAAGTCGCTCCACCCGCCGACGGCGGGATGGACCGTGGTGGCCTTCCATCCGTCGGCCCAGATCGAACGGGTGCCGAGCAACCCGTAGAACTGGCTGGTCTTCTTCGTCGTCGCGTCGGCGTCGTCGAAGGTGTGGGCGAAGCTGACACCGTGGAGCGGCATCTGCTCGTAGCCCTTCACCCTGTCGGGGAACTCGATGCCGAGCATGTCGTAGATGGTCGGCGTGATGTCGGAGACGTGGCAGTACTGATCACGCAGGTCCCCGTGGGCGTCGAGCTGGTCGGGCCACGAGATGACCAGCGGGTCGCAGATCCCGCCGTTGTGGACGTAGCGCTTGAACATCTTGAACGGCGAGCAGAACGCCTGCGCCCACCCGGTCGGGTAGTGGTTGTAGGTGGCGATCCCGCCGATCTCGTCGATCATCGCCAGGTTGTTCTCCATCGAGTCGGGGATCCCGTTGAAGAACAGGTTCTCGTTCACCGAACCGATCGGTGTCCCCTCACCGGACGCACCGTTGTCGGAGGTGACGACGAAGATCGTGTTGTCGAGGTCGCCGATGTCCTCGAGGAAGTCGAGCAGTCGGCCGAGCTCGTGGTCGGTGTAGGAGATGAACCCGGCGAACACCTCGGCCATCCGGCAGAACAGCCTCTTCTGGTCGTCGTCGAGACCGTCCCAGGGCAGCACATGATCGGGATCGGGCCACGGCGTGCCGTCGCTGCTCGTGGCGTCGGCCATCGAGTTCATCGGGGCCAGGTCGGTGTTCTCCGGCACGATGCCCATCTGCTTCATCCGAGCCAACGCCTCGACGGCGTACTGCTCGTAGCCCATGTCGAACTTGCCCTTGTACTTGTCGGCCCACTCCTTGGACACGTGATGGGGTGCGTGACTGGCGCCGGGCGTGAGGTACATGAAGAACGGCTTCTGCGGGGCGGTCTGCTTGGCATCGGCGATCATCGTGATCGCCTGGTCGACCAGGTCCTTGCTCAGGTGATAGCCGTCCTCGGGTGGGTACGGCTGGTCGATCATCTTGTTGCCCTCGACCAGATCGGGATACCACTGGCTGGTCTCGCCGCCGAGGAAGCTGTAGTTGCGGTCGAAGCCACGCCCGCTCGGCCAGTGGTCCTTGGTCGCCGCCATGTTCATCTCATCGGTCGGCGTGAGGTGCCACTTGCCGCAGGTGAACGTGCTCCACCCGCGCTCCTGGAGCACTTCGGAAACCATCGCCGCGTTGCGCGGGATGTGGGTGTTCAGCCCGGGAAACCCCATCGCCGCCTCCGAGATCGTGTTCATCCCGATCGCCGACGGGTTCCGTCCGGTCATCAGGCTGGCCCGCGTCGGCGAGCACAACGCCGTGGTGTGGAAGTTGGTGTACTTCAGGCCACGGTCGGCGATGCGCTCCATGTTCGGCACCTCGACGAGCCCGCCGAACATCTCCCACGTGGCGATCCCCGTGTCGTCCCACAGGAGATAGACGACGTTCGGTGATCCCTCCGGCGGGCTGGCCTGCGTGTACGCGCCCCAGTCCTGCTCGGAGTCGCGTACATCGATGGCGATCTTGCCGTTGAACGGACGGGTCATGTGGGTGCTCCTCATGTGGGTGCCGGCCTGCTGCGTTTCTCACATCTGAGATGGCCGGGCTGTGATCGGCAATCCGAATTCGGCTTGATCGGTGACAGGGGGCGACACAGCGGCATGCCGAATCCGGATTGTCGGGCCGACGTGGCCGCACGAGGGTGGGCATGGGCACGCTTCCTGGTGCCTCGAGACGAAGGGACGATGCCATGGTGATGATCGCCGCCGCCATCGGGGGGCTGGTCAAGTGGTTCGGCTCCACACGCCGTGGAGACGACGAGGAGGCCCAGGGTCCAGGTGACAACCCGATTGTCCGGGCAATGTTCAGGGCCGTCAACGAAGGTGACCTCGACGGCTTCAAGAGCTACGTGGCCAACGACTGCCGCATCGCCATCAACTCGGTCGAGGTCACCCGCGAAAGCGATCTCGACCATGGCTTCGACCTGTGGGCGGACGCGATCAGCGACGCGCGGTCCAGCGACCCGAACATCCACTGGGAGTTGTACGACGAGCTGTCCGGCAAAGACGACGGCAAGGACAAGATCGCCATCCGCCTGGTCTCGACCATGACTGTCGACGGCGAGCGCCAGGAGTTCGAGGTCGGCGGGTTCGGGATCATCGACGACGGCAGACTCGTCGAATGGCACCAGACCGCGGATCTCGAAACCTACAACCAGCGCCGCCAGATGACGGGAGAGGACGCGGTCACCGACTGATCCGCGTCGGTCGCCCCGCCTCTGCCGAGTTCAGAGGGCGCGAAGCGTTGCCGATGGGGTCTCGCCGTACACCTCGCGGTACCAACCGGAGAACCGTCCGAGGTGCTCGAGGCCGAGGTCGCAGGCAGCTTGGGAAACCGTGCAGTCGCCTGGACGTGCGTCGCGCAGCCGACGGTGGATGCGGTCGAGCGCCCACATCCGGAAGTACACCGAGGGGGACCGATCGAACTCCTCGCAGAACGCGGAACGCAGCCGTCGCTCCGAGACGTGGGCCGCCCGGCACAGCTCTGCATTGCCGGGGATCCGGCCGACCGCGTCGGCGTACTCGATGCAGTCGGTCACGATCTCCTTGCTGTTGAGCCCGCGGGAGGGCTCGAGTGGTCGTGCCGAAGGATCGTCGTGGATCGCCCCGGCGAACGCCTCGAGCAGCGACTGTTCGTGTTGGCCGACCGACTCGCCGGCGATCGCGGCGGAAGTGAATCGTCCCAATCGAACTACCAGCCGATGTGTCCCGTGTGAGGGAGGCAGCTCGTGCAGGCCGCTGCTGCGGGGAATGTCGATGGCGGTGCCGAGCGCCGTGGAGGTGGCTGCCAGCCGCTCGGGCTCGGCGACGGCGAACGTGAAGTGGAGGCCCGGTTGGTTGATTGCGGCGTGCTCCGCTCCTGGGGTGTAGAGCAGCGCGGCGCCGGGCTTCAGGTGCACTCCACACCACTTGCTGCCATGTGGGTTCCGGTGGACCACGATCGCGATGATCCGATCGCTCAGAACCTGGGCGCCCGCCGTCATCGGGAACCCGAAGTGGGACGAGGTGACGGTGACCTTCTTGCCGGGTGCGCTCAGTACGACGTTGGGCCCGACTCCCTGCCCGACGCGCGTGCTCTCCACGGTGATTCCGGCGACTGCAGCCGTGTAGTCGTCGGACTCGTCGATGACATGCACGGCCGGCTGTGCACAGCCAGCCGCCGCGCTGGATTGGCCGGTGAGCGTCACGGTCGTTCCCCTGTCGTCGAGTGAAGGCTATTGCACCGTGGATCTTCGGCGGGAGGGACCTAGGTCCCCGTGCCCGGACGCTCCGCCCACACCTCAGCTTCCGTTGCACGGTTGAAGCCCCGCTGTCCAGCGGTCAGCGTGCCGAATTCGGATTGCGGCGGGTTCTGGGGTGGCTGACAATCGTGGCGCCGCCACCACGCCGCGCTACTGAACGGAGCCAGCAATGTCAGAACGATTCGTCACGTACGGTCTCGATGACCCG
This sequence comes from uncultured Ilumatobacteraceae bacterium, assembly GCA_965601935.1. Lineage (GTDB taxonomy): Bacteria > Actinomycetota > Acidimicrobiia > Acidimicrobiales > Ilumatobacteraceae > CBFCWZ01. The sequence continues at coordinate 1,517 of CBFCWZ010000233.1, read as the reverse complement.
TTTCCCGGCACGCTGGGGCGAACGATCGACGACTCGACCGAGGCGTGGCCGATGCCGATCGAGGCGCCGGAGGGCGCTCCGAATGTGTTGTTCTATGTGCTCGACGATGTCGGGTTCGGGCATCTGGAGCCGTTCGGCGGGCTGGTGAAGGCACCGAGCGTCCAGCGGATCCTCGATCGTGGGCTCGGGTACACGAACTTCCACACGACGGGTTTGTGCTCGCCGACGCGGACGTGCATCATCACCGGTCGCAACCATCATTCGAACGGGATGGGATGCATCAGTGAGTGGTCGACCGGGTTCCCCGGCTACGACGGGCGGATCCTGCCGTCGCACGGCTTCATCTCCGAGACCCTCAACATGCACGGCTACAACACGTTCGGGCTCGGCAAGTGGCATCTGAGCGTCGCCACGGAGGAGACGATGGCCGGGCCCTTCGACACGTGGCCGAGCCGCCGCGGTTTCGAGCGGTTCTACGGGTTCCTGGGCGCCGAGACCGACCAGTGGTACCCCGACCTCGTGAACGGCAACGAGAACGTGACACCGCCGGCGACACCCGACGACGGCTATCACCTGTCGAAGGATCTCACCGACAAGGCGATCCAGTTCATCGGCGATGCTCATTCGGTGGCGCCGGACAAGCCGTTCTTCATGTACTTCTGCCCGGGCGCCGGGCATGCCCCGCACCACATCTTCAAAGAAGAGGCGGCCAAGTACGCCGGTGCGTTCGACATGGGCTGGGACGACTACCGCGAGTCGGTCTTCGCCAAGCAGAAGGAACTGGGAATCTTCGGCGACGACGTCGAACTGTCGCCCCACGACCCCGACGTTCAGGAGTGGGACGGACTTCCCGACGACGAGAAGAAGCTCTACACCAGGATGATGGAGGTGTTCGCCGGTTTCGTCACCTACACCGACGAGCAGTTCGGTCGCATCCTCGACTTCCTCGATGACATCGGCGAACTCGACAACACGTTGATCATGGTCATCTCCGACAACGGGGCCAGCCCCGAGGGTGGTGAGAACGGCACGTTGAACGAGAACGACTTCTTCAACTACATCCCCAACGATCTCCAGGCCAACCTTGCCGCGCTGGACACGCTCGGCGGCCCGGACCACTACAACCACTACGCCTGGGGGTGGGCGAACGCCGGCAACACGCCCTACAAGCGGTGGAAGAAGGAGACCTTCCGCGGCGGGACCACTGACCCGTTCGTGTTGTCGTGGCCGGAGAAGATCGATGCCAACGGCGAGTTCCGGACCCAGTACGGCCATGCCATCGACATGGTCCCGACGGTGCTCGACCTTCTCGGCATCGACCCGCCTGAGTCGATCAAGGGTGTCGCGCAGGACCCGATCGAAGGGGTCAGCCTGAAGCCGACCATCGACGACCCGGATGCTCCCGAGGTGCGCACCACGCAGTACTACGAGGTGCTGGGGAGCCGTTCCATCTACCAGGACGGCTGGCGCGCCGAGTGCGGGTATCCGGGACCGAACTACGCCGCCGGCGCAGAAGC
>CBFCWZ010000232.1:0-6043 GCA_965601935.1 uncultured Ilumatobacteraceae bacterium | reverse complement strand
TCGTCCGCCGTTTCAAGTCGATGATGTCGATCGAAGGGATCGAGGAACAGCCGGGTGACGCCGACATCGAACTCGGCGACCTCGAGGCACTGCAGGGCGTGGTCAAGTTCCCCGTGCGCATCAAGTGCGCGGTGCTGGGCTGGAACACTCTCGCCCAGGCGCTCGACGAAGCAGTCTGATTCGGGTCCGTCCCGCCTGACGGGCCATGCTGCCCCTGATGCACGAACACTCCGGGCTGCCCGACGACATCGCCGACGCCCGTGCCGACGCAGCCAAGGCGCTGCGCGAGGTCGGGCACGCCTTCGTCGGACACCACGTGCCGGTCGACGAGGTCGAGCAGCTCACCGCCGACCTCACCGCCTGGCTGGACCGGATCGACCGCGAGCAGGTCCGCGACCGGGTGATCGAGCGGCCCACCGGCGACTGGGGGCCGCCCCCGGCCAGCGGCGAGGAGATGTTCAGCTTCGACGAGCGGCCGGTCTCGGGCCGCGCCTCGCCCTACGGCCTCGACCTGCGGGTGATCCGTGACGGCGACGAGGTGGTCGCCCACGTCACTCTTGGCTCCGCCCACGAGGGAGCGCCGCGACGCAGCCACGGCGGCATCGTCTCGGCGCTGTTCGACGACGTGTTCGGGTTCGTCCTCACGATCAGCCGGCAGCCCGCGTTCACGGGCCAGCTGACCGTTCGCTTCGAGCAGGGCGTCCCGATCCACGAGCAGCTCGAGTGCCGGGTCCGCATGTCCGAGAAGGAGGGGCGGAAGATCCACATGACGGGCGAACTCACCGGCGACGACGGCGCCGACGGGCGGGTCGTCTACACCCGGGCATCGGCGATCTTCATCGCCATCGACCCCGAGGTGTTCCGGGCTACGCAGACGACCTCGACTGGGGCCCCTTGATCCGAGGCGGTGGCGGGACTGTCGCAGACCGGACGGTCAGTCTCTGCGCGCCTTGTAGGGGGGAGTCGCCGACCGCCTCCGCACCCAGCGGGTAGGGGCGAGAACCGTCCAGCCGACCCGGAAGCTCCACGAGCGGTACGCCTCGTCGATCCGGTTCTCCGCCTCGCGCACTCGGTCCCGCAACAGATCCAACTCCAGCTCCGCCGATGCGGCGTCGCGTGCCTGCGCGTCGACATCTCGTCCGAGTCGACGTACCGGAAACCGCCCGCGGCGCCGCGCGAGAAGGGCAGCAAGATGCTCATCCGGGTCGGTCGGGTCGTCTGCCACGCCGGTGACCAGCCAAAGATGGTTGGGTAACCGCAGCGACCTGATCAGACCGCGTTCGAGATGGCGATCGGACTCCCAGCGCGAGACGGTCAACCCGGCCGCACGCAGGCGGTCCTCGAAATCGCGACCGTAGAGCCGGACGTGATCTACCTGACCGAGACGCCGCGTCCGCTCCCCGGGTGAATAGTGAGCGCCCTCCTCGGTCGGCTGCTTGGGGCGCCAGGGGACATGCAGCACCGCGAGACCCCGATCACCGATCACCCGGCCGATTTCGCGCATCGCCGCACCATCGTCGGGGATGTGCTCGAGCACATGGAACACGATCATCAGGTCCACCGACGCCGAGCGGATCGACAATCGGGTGAGGTCGGCTTGGAGATCGATCGTCCTGTCGTCGAGTCCCAAGTCGGCACGCACGTACGCTGACCTCGGAATGCGGCTCCGGAGGAACCTCGTCACAGGGATCGACGGCGCCACATCGACGACGTGCTCGGCCGAGTTGAGCAGCTCGGGGAGTTGGTCGGTCGTGTAGGCGAGAAGCCGGTGGCGGCCGAGAGATCCGCAATGGGGACACCGCTGGGGCTGACCGTCCTTGTTGGGCTCCCACTCGTTCACAGAGGTGCGGCACACGGTGCACCAGCTCGGTTGGGACATCGCATTCAGCTCCCGTCGACTGGCTGGTCCTCGCGCTTCAGATCGGCCACCGTACCGCACGTGGCGCTCACCAGGTCAGATGAACGAAGCGCGAACACGTCGTGCCAGGTGCCGGCGGCCGCCCACACCTCGTCGTGTTCGAGCAGGTCGGGGTCGACGAACGCCCGGCAGGTGGTGGTGTGCCCGAACGGTGGGACGCCGCCGATCGGGAACCCCGTCACCTCGCGCACCACGGCCGCATCGACCCGCCCGCACTCCGCGCCTCCCGCCGCAGCGGCCAACCGGTCCTCGTCGAGCTGGTTGGCGCCGCTCACCAGCGCCAGCACGACCTCGCCGTCAACGGCGAAGATCAGGCTCTTCACGATCTGCCCCACCGCGCAGCCGACCGCGGCCGCTGCGTCGCGGGCGGTCTTGGTCCCTTCGGGGAAGGAGCTCGGGCGCACCTCGATGCCGAGTTCACGGCCGGCCTCGACGACTCGGCGGACGTTGCGGTGTTCGTCAGTCATCGGTCTCGAGTTCGGCTCGGCCGCCGGCGGCGACGACCAGTGCACCAGCCAAGGAGAGTAGCCCGGCGACGACGTAGGAGACCCGGTAGGCGCCGCTCAGGTCGTAGAGCCATCCGAGCAGGAAGGGTCCGGCGGCGGTGCCCAACATGGCGATGAACTGGGAGCGGCTGAAGATCCCGGGGTAGTCGCGCACCCCGAACCGTTCGGCGATGAGCAGTGGCTGCAACATCAGCAGGTTGCCGACCGTCGCGCCGAACAGGACGATGGCGACGAACAGGAGGGCCGTCGTCTCGACCAGTGCCAGGAAGATCATCGCGCCGCCCTGGACCGCGGCGAGGGTCATCGTGAAGGTCACCATCGGAGCGTGCTGCACCAGCCGGCCACCGGCGAGGCGGGCGAACACCGATGTCGCCGCCAGCACGGTGACGGCGAGACGCGCCGTCTCCGGGTCGGTGCGCTCCTCCACGAGCTTCACCAACTGCTGGATCGCCCCCACCTGCGAGCTGAGGATCAGCACGTAGGCGATCGAGACGGCGACGAAGAACCGGGAACGCACCGCCTCGTCCAGCGCCATGCCGGTCAACGACGCCACCGGGGCGTCGGAGGCCCGCACCTGCCCGTCGGGGGCCCAGCCGCTCTCGGCGGGGTCGTTGCGGATGAAGATCCAGGCCACGGGCACGACGCCGAGCGCGAAGGTCAGCCCGAGCCACGGCGTCCCCGCCTCGAGGCCCTGCTCGTCGAGCAGGCGTTTGGCCAGCGGGGTGAGCACGACCCCGCCCACCGACAGGCCCGTCGAGGCGACCGAGAGTGCCACCGAGCGGCGGACGTGGAACCAGCGGGTCACCAGGGTCGTGGCGGGTACGAGGCCGGCCAGCGCGAATCCGACGGCGAACACGGCATAGACGGCGTAGAGCTGCCACCGCTCCTCCACCCGTCCGAGAATGGCCAGCGCAGCGCCGCCGATCAGCCCTCCCACGCTGATGACGATCCGCGCGTCGAAGCGGGCGAGGAGACGAGCGACGCCGAGACCGGCGACCCCACCGACGACGAAGAACAGCGTGGTGGCGAGCGAGATCGAGCTGAGCGACCAGCCCTGCTCGTTGGAGAAGGCGTTCAGGTACACCGCCAGCCCGTAGAAGGCGAGCCCGGAGGTGGTGGTGAGGATCAGGAAGCTCCCGGTGACGACCCACCATCCGGGAAAGCGGCCGGAGGCCTCGACCGCAGGGGTGATGTCCGGAGCGTCAGCCGGTGAGGTCATCGATCGCAGCCGCCATCGACCGATCGGCCTCGGTGACCACGCTCCCGGCGTCGTGGGTCGTCAGCGAGATCGTCACGCGGTTCCACGAGTTCGACCAGTCCGGGTGGTGATTCCGCGTCTCGGCGAGCAGCGCAACCCGGGTCATGAACGCGAAGGCGGCGCTGAAGTCGGCGAACTCGAACGTCTGCGTCAGCGCTCCGTCGTTCTCCTCCCAGGGCACAGCGCGACCCTACGGCGATCGAGCGCCGCCATGCGAAGTCCTGGCACGCGACCCCTACAGGGAGAACTGGTCACTCAGGGCGGACGCCGAGGCGTCGGCGACGGACTCGCCGAGCGGGGCGAGGGCGGCGTGGCCCTCCGCTTCGAGTTCTGGGCCGGGCCTCCTCGAGGGCCTAGGCCGCGTCGAGCGTGAACGCGGACACGAGGGAGAACTCCACTGTCGCCGCCGTGAAGGTAACCGGTGAGGGCGCCGGAGGATCAGTTCGTGCGCCCGAAGAGGCGGCGGAAGAACCCCTTCTTGCGGGTCCGCTCTGCCTCGACCTGGGCCATCACGTCGGCGCCGGCGGCGTTGACGATGTCCTCTGCCGCATCGAGCACGGCCGCTGCCGAACCGTCGTCGAGCCCGGCCGGCTCGGGTGGCGTCTCCTTGGGGGTCAGGGTGCCGTGGGTCCACGCCGCATCGGCCAGGCGCCGCTCGTAGGCCGGACAGTTGTCGGGGCAGCGCCAAGGCGCCTCCGGGGCGAGGTCGAGGTTGCACTTCCGGACCGTGTCGCCGTTGGGGTACGAACGGGACTCGAAGTTCTTGCACTCCGTCCTCATCGGCATCCCCGGAAGTGTAGGAGCGTCCTGACGCGCCCGCCCATCAGTGCTCAGAGGGAACGTCGACGGCGATCTCGGCGCCGAGTTCGGCCCCGTTCTCGAGAGTGAGGCGGTCGCCGCTCCAGAACCTACCCGGGTCGTACCAGTTGGGCGGGCGCGTCTCGCTCAGCAGCCCCATCCGCTGGAAGGTGAGCGCCACGAGTTCGGCGCAGTAGATGTCCTCCATCGTGATGTTGCGCCGGAACCGCCCCTTCACCCAGTGGCCGGCGAGACCGAGCGACGTCGGGAAGCGGCGGCCGCTGTACTCCTCGACGACGGCCAGCGCGGCGTTCTCCATCTCGCGCGTCGCCGCCGGCTCCAGCTGACGGAAGTAGGCCCGCTGCCCGTACTTGTGCACCCACACGGTGGCCGCCTCGGTCAGCCGGTGGAGCTGGGCTCCGCGCTGCTCCTCCCCGGTCCACACGTCGACCGCCGAGCGCCCCAACTCGGCATGCCACAGGAGCGGCGGCAGGTCGTCGATGGCGATGGCCATCGCAACATGGTTGACCGGACTGTTGGTGGCCACCCGGATCGCCCGGTCGGCCACCTTGCGGCCGGTGAACAGCCACACGTCTCCACTCCGCGTCTGGGCGGCGGCCTCCTCCAAGGGGATCGTCGATCCGTGCGTCATCGCGGTCTACCCTAGGGCTCATGCGCTGGTGGAAGTGGGTTGGTCTCGCCGGGCTCGTCGGCGCCGCTGCGGTCGGAACCGCGGTCGTCGTCCAGCAGCGGCGCAGCCGCACGTGGACCGAGTACGAGCCCGAGGAACTGCGCGACAAGCTCCACGATCGGCTGGCCGAGGCACGCGGCGAGGCCGCTGCCGGTTCAGGCTGACTGCGCCGCGATCTGGCGGGCGACGCCCTCTTCGACGCCGACGACCGGCTCCCAGCCCAGGATCTCGCGGGCGCGGCGGTTCGATCCGCCGGTGCGTGTCACGTCACCCTTGGCCTCACCCCGTCGGTCGATCGGCACGGGCCGGCCGGTCAGCGTGCCGACCAGGTCGATCAGCTCCGAGAGTCGGGTCTGGGACCCGCCGGAGACGTTGAACACCGCACCGGGCGCCAGGTCCGCTGTGGCGGCGCGCACGTTGGCGTCCACCACGTCGTCGACGAAGGTGAAGTCGCGGATCTGCTCGCCGGTCCCGTAGAGCGGGAATGGCTCCCCCGAGTGGGCTGACCTGATCAGACGGTGTAGGGCCATGTCGGGCCGCTGACGCGGGCCATAGACCGTGAAGAACCGCAGGGCCACGGTCGGCAGGACGTAGTTCTGCCCGTAGGCGGTGCAGAGGTGCTCACCGGCCAGCTTGGTGACGCCGTAGGGGCTGAACGGGTGCAGCGGGTCGGTCTCACTCACCTCCGGCCGGGTCATCTGGCCGTAGACCGAGGAGCTGGAGGCATAGACGAACCGGGTGAGGCCGCCGTCCCGGGCCGCCTCGAGGAGGCGCTGGGTGACCCTCACGTTGGCATCGACGTAGGCGTCGAAACCGTCGGCCCACGACATGCGCACACCGGGCTGGGCGGCGAGGTGGAAGACGACGTCGGT
>CBFCWZ010000231.1:0-6072 GCA_965601935.1 uncultured Ilumatobacteraceae bacterium | reverse complement strand
AATGCGGATCTGGCGCCGGATCTCGTCGGCCGACAGGGCTGATCGTGTACTCCTCCGAAACCGGCGGCGCCGCCTGCGCCGCCGGTTTCGGGCGTTCCAACCACAGTCCAACCGGATACTCCGACAATCCACCTCGTGACCACCCGGTACTGTTCACCTGTGGACTTCCAGGTCCTGGGCCCCTTGCGAGCCCTCGACGGGGACGTTGAGGTCGAACTCGGGGGACCCAAGCAGCGGCTCGTGCTGGCGATCCTGTTGGCGGCGCGCGGCTCGACGGTCTCCACCGACGCGCTGATCGAGGGCGTGTGGACCGACTCCCCGCCCACGTCGGCCAGGAAGACCCTGCAGGGCTACATCCACCATCTGCGCAGCCGGATCTCCGGTGGTCTCGAGACCGAGAAGTCCGGGTACTCCCTCGCCGCCCCCGACGACCACGTCGACGAGCGACGTTTCACGAGGAGCCTCGAGGAGGCCCGCTCTCTGCTCTCGGCCGACCCACGGGCGGCGTCCGATCAGTTGGCGTCGGCCCTCGGGCTCTGGAAGGGCTCACCGTACGCCGACCTCGACGGTGCGCCTGTCCTCCTGCCCGAGATCACGCGACTGGGCGAGGCGCGAATCGTTGCTCTCGGCGACCGGATCGATGCCGACCTGGAGTTGGGGCGTCACGAGATGCTGATCGGTGAGCTCGAGAGCCTCGTCATCGACTACCCGTTCCACGAACGCTTTCGCAGCCAGCACATGCTTGCCCTCTACCGGTCGGGTCGACAGGGGGAGGCGCTGCGCGCCTACACACGGGCTCGTCGGCAGTTCGTCGACGAGATGGGGATCGACCCGGCCGAGCATCTGCAGGAGTTGGAACGGCGGATTCTCGACCGTGATCCCTCGCTCGACATCGACGTCACGTCGACAGGGTCGACCCACGCGGTGCGCGGTTATGAGCTCCGCGAGGTCGTCGGCCGGGACCGCCGCGGGACCCTCTATCGCGGGTACCAACGATCCGTCGGCCGGGAGGTGGCCATTCGTGTGGCCGGACCGGACGTGGCCGACGACCCGGAGTTCATCGCCCGCTACGAGGCCGACGTGGCCCGCGTCGCGCGTCTCGACCACCCTCGGATCGCCTACGTCCACGACACCTGGCGTGAACCGGGGCGGGCCTACCAGGTGACCCGCTGGATCGACGGTGACCGGCTCGACGCCCATCTCGCCCAGGAACGCCCGAGTCACGACGAGGCCCTCCACATCCTCGACCAGGTGGCCGAGACGCTCGAGTTCGCGCATCGGGCCGACGTGGTCCACGGGGATCTCGACGCGCACACGGTTCTGCGTTCTGAGACCGGCGAGGTCTTTCTCACCGACTTCCTCGCCGGTGTCCCACCCGGCACACCCGGCGACGACCGCGCCGCGTTCGTGCGGCTGTCGTTCCACGTGCTGTTCGGTGTTCCGGTCCCGGCCGACGAGAATCCGTGTGCAGTGATCCGGTCGGTGGTGACGAGCACGGCGACGGCCGAGGTGTTGAGGGAGGCGTTCGCCCGTCCCGCCTCCCAGAGCCCAGGGTCCCTCGTCCACTCCTTCCGCCGGTCGCTCGGGCTCGACGTCGTGCAGCCGGCGGGTCCGGTGGCACCCTCTTCCCGTACGGAGGTGCGCTGTCCGTACAAGGGGCTGCGGGCGTTCGGGGTGGCGGACGGAGCCGACTTCCACGGCAGAGACGACCTCGTCGGGCGGCTGCACCGTGCGCTGAAGCAGCGGCGACTGGTTGCCGTCGTGGGGCCCTCTGGGTCCGGCAAGTCCAGCGTCGTGAAGGCCGGGCTGATCCCGCGCCTGGCGCGCGCCGAGTCGGCCACCGTCGTGGCGTGGATGTACCCGGGGTCGGAACCCTTCGATGCGCTCGCCCGCGCGGTGCGGTCGGTCGCCGTGGTCGACACGGTCACGACCGAGGACCTGTTGGCGGAGCCACGCGCCCTCGCGCGGACCCTTGACCAGGTGCTCCCGGGCGACGTCGACGAGTTCGTCCTCGTCATCGATCAGTTCGAAGAACTGTTCACCGCGGTGCGAGCCGAGGCGGCACGTGCCCTGCTGCTCGACAGTGTCGTGGCTGCAGTGACCGAGCCGGAGTCGCGGCTGCGAGTCGTGCTCACACTGCGGGCCGACTTCTTCGACCGGCCGCTGCACTATGCCGAGTTCGGCGGCCTCGTCGAGGCCGGACTCGTCCCGGTGGTGATGCCGGACCACGACGGGCTCAGCGCAGCGATCGAACGACCCGCCGCGGCAGTCGGGGTGGCGGTCGAAGCCGGCCTCACCGCCGCGATGCTGCGCGACGTCGACGGTGAACCCGGTGGGTTGCCGCTCCTGCAGTACGCACTGACCGACCTGTTCGAGCGACGGGAGACGGATGTCCTCACGGTCGAGGAGTACGAGCGGTCCGGTGGCGTCCTCGGCGCTCTCGCCGCACGCGCCGAGAGCGTGTACGGCGCCCTCGGCTCGTCGGCGCGCAGCGTGGTGAAGCAGGCGTTCCTCCGGATGGTCGCAGTGGACGAGAACGGTGCTCGCGTGCGTCGCCGCGTCGGCCGTGCAGAACTGCGCGCGCTCGGCCTCGACGACGTCGCATTGGAGGAGGCCCTCCGGCGCTTCGGAGCCCACCGGCTCCTCACCTTCGACGCCGATCCCGTGTCGCGCGCCCCGACGGTGGAGGTGGCCCACGAGTCGTTGCTCGGGGAGTGGGACCGGCTCCGACGATGGATCGACGAGGAGCGGGACCAGCTGATCGTCCGGCGCCGTCTCGACTCCGCGCTCACGGAGTGGGAGACGTCCGGCGAGGACGATGCCTATCTCCTCTCGGGCCGGCGACTCGCCGAGTTCGACTCATGGGCGGGATCGACGGACGTCGCACTGAGCGGGTCGGAGCGGGCCTTCCTCCAGGCCAGCCGGGAACACCAGGACGAGATCGAACGCACGGCCGCATCACGCCGACGCCGAGCCGTCGTCGCACTCGCGGCGACGGCCGCGCTCGCCGTTGGATTCGGGGTGGTCGCGTGGGCCCAACGCAACGATGCAGCCGACGAGGCCTACCGCTCCGAGACGGCACGCCTCGCGAGCCAGGCCGGATTCGTGATGGAGGACGACCGTCAGACGGCTCTCCTCATGGCCGCCGAGGCGTACCGTCGCGACCCGGGCGCCGATGGCCTGACGGCGCTGCAACAGGTGCTCGTCGACGCCGGCCCGTACCTCGGGAACCTCGGTGCCGGGACCGCCTATCGCAGCGTCCTGTGGCTGACCGACGAGCAGCTTCTCGCGATGAGCGACGACGAGGTGCATCTCCTGGACATCTCCACTCCCGCCGTGACGCGTCTTCCCATCGACCCGGGACCGACTGCCGCGGGAGTCCAGAACGCCGTCGCCGCAGCCGTCCCGGCGGGGCTCGCCGTCGTGTCGACGGCCAGCGGACAGGCTGTGCTCGTCGACGCGGTGAACGGAACCGTCGCCCCCCTCCCGTCGGCGAGCGGCCACACCGCGCTCGACATCAGCCCCGACGGTTCGACCATCGCCCTCGGCAACGCCGACGGCAGGCTCGAGCTCATCGATCTCGAGTCGGGCGAGATCATCGCCACTGCGGAGGCTCATCCCCTCCGTTCGGCGGCCGACGTGGAACTCCCGTCCGGCACGACCTGGGGTCCGTCCATCGGGGACGAGGTCGGCGGCGTCGACCGCGTCGAGTTCGTCGACGATGCGCGGCTGCTCACCTCCGCCGACGCCTTCATGCGGCTCTGGGAGGTCGACCCGCTCGAGCCGGCCGGACCGGAGATCATCCATGTGCGAGGCGACGACGAGTTCAACCTCGTGGCCACCGCGCCGGGGGCTCTGTGGACCCGTTCCGATGAGCCCGACGTGATGGTCGGTGCCTCGACGACGCACATCGGCCAGTGGGACACCAGTTCCGGCGAGCGGCTGGCGCTCGATGTGCTCCCGGTGGCCCTCGCCGACGCGGCCCCTGGCCCCGGCGGGAAGGTCATCCTCCTCCTCCCCAGCGGCGAGCTGGTCGTGCGGGAACTCGACGATCTCATCGGACCGGGTGGGTCGATCGTGGCCGGCGCTGACCTCGCCGTCGACCTCCAGGAACGTGACGCCGCCCAGCTCGACAACTCACCCGATGGGACGCGTGCGGCCGTCGCCACCGCGGACGGGGTCGTCCTCGTGGCTCTCGACGGTGATCGCCTGCTCGCACGTGCCGTACCGATCGGATCGTCGACCGGTCCCTCCCTGAGTGCCGACGGAGCGATCCTCGCCGCCGGGCGGGCGACGGACGGGCTGTTCGACCTCACCACCGATCCAGCGATGTCCCGGACGTTCGACCTGCGTTCCGAGACCGCTTCTTTCGGTGGGGCGAACACCTTCGAGATCGTGCGCGCCGGGCCGGCGAATGCGTTGATCTGGACATCCGACTTCACTCGCCAGCGGAACGCCTACGACCTCGACACCGATGAGTATCTCGGGGATCTGTGGGGCGACTTCGTCCCCGCGTGGAGCGACGACGGGACCCGGTTGGCCCGCGCCCGCCGGGCAGGCGGCACGCTCGTGTCCGCGTCGGTGGGTGAGTGGGAAGGTTACGAGAACACGAAGAGCATGACCGCGGGCGATTTCGACTCCTCGGGTGATCGGCTGGTGCTGATCTTCGAGGACGGGTCGGCGTCCGTGATCGACCTGTCCAGCGGATCCGACGTCCCGTTCGTGGTGGCGTCCGGCGGCGTCGTGTCCGCGGCGTTCACGCCCGACGACTCGCGAGTTGTCGCACTCGGTCGAGACGGCTCGGTGGCATTGTTCGATCCCGGCAGCGGGGAACTGATCCAGGAGATCGACGACCTGGCAGCTCGGACCACCGGTACCACCGGCCCACCCCGATTCTCACCGGATGGGACACTCATGTACGCCGATGCCGACGGCCTCGCCCGGCTCTGGCACCTACCGTCCGGTCGGCGGCTGGGCGCGCTGCCGGTCGATCCGGGTGAGCTCCCCTCGGCGGTCGAAGGTGACGATGTCCTCCGGGTGGTCACCCCCGTCGACGGGCAGGCACTGATCTGGAACCTCGAAGAGGAGTCGTGGATCGACGTCGCCTGCGCGGCGGCCGGGCGTGACATGACTGCCCTCGAGTGGGCGGCACACGGACCACAGGACACCGATCACCGTCCGACGTGCGGTGAATTCGAGGAGACATCATGACCAGCAGAGAACGACCGAGGCGGACGGCCCTGGCGGCCTGTGTGGTCGCGATCGCGACCCTCGCCGCCTGTGCCGACGACGGCAACTCCGGGGCGGACGCCTCGCCGACGGCTGCGGCGAACGGAGAACGGATTGCCCGACCGGGCCGCCCCACGTGGTCGGCGGGTTACTTCCAGGCGGCGCTGTACGCCGAACTGCTGGAGGAACTCGGGTTCACGGTGACTGCTCCGGCCGACCACGAGTACGACCCGGAGGTGGCCTACCTGGAGATGGCCACGGGTGCCTACGACTTCTGGGCCAATGGCTGGTACTCCCAGCACCTCACCCATCACGACGAGGAACTGGCCGACGGATCCACGGTCGCCGACCACATCGAGATCCTCGGTGACCAGATCCCCGGCGGCGCCCTGGAGGGACTCGTCGTCACGAAATCCGTCGCCGAGGAGCACGGGGTCCGGTCACTAGCCCAGATCAACGACGATCCCGAACTCGTCGCCCTGTTCGACAGCGACGGGAACGGCTTGGCCGAGGTACGCGGCTGTCCGGAGGACTGGACATGTGACGACACCATCGACGAGACCATCGAACGGAACGGTTGGTCCAACCTCGAGCAGATCATCGCCGAGTACCCGGGCCTCGCCACCGACTCGATCGAGCGGGTGCGGCGCGGCGAACCCGTCATCCAGTACACGTGGAGCCCGAGTGGCTGGCTCGTCGAACTGGCGCCGGGCACTGCCGTGTCATGGCTGAGTTTCGGCGGGCAGGAGCTGGTGATCGACGGGACCACGGAGTCGGAGATCGACTACTCGGATGCACCACCTGCGACATCTGGCTTCCCCTGCACCGACGATCCGTGCTGGC
>CBFCWZ010000230.1:0-6101 GCA_965601935.1 uncultured Ilumatobacteraceae bacterium | reverse complement strand
GTGGCCGACGAGAGGTACATCCGCACGTCGATCACCGACCCCAGCGCCCAGCGCAACGCCGGATACACCCTCCAGATGCCCACGAACTCGCTCACCGACGACGAGATCGATGCCGTCATCGCCTACATCGCCGACCTCAGCCCGGAGGCCGTCGGTGAGGATTGATCCACGGCTGTCCCGTCTCGCCGCGCTGGCGGCCGGTGGAACACTGCTCCTCGGAGCGTGCGGTGGTGACGAGGGCTCCGCCGCCGAACTCACGGGCATCGTGCGCGAGCCGGCACCGCTCGTATCGGAGAACACGATTCCTTCGCTCACCGAGCCGGGTGAGGACGTGGTCTTCCAGGCCGACGAGGACGGCCTCCAGCTCGTGTACTTCGGGTTCACGAACTGCCCCGACGTGTGCCCCACCACGCTGGCCGACGCCACCGTCGCGTTGAGGAAGCTGCCGGAGGGTATGGCCGACCGCGTCGACACGGTGATGGTCACCGTCGATCCTGCCCGCGATCTCGATGTCCTGCCGGGCTACGTCCAGTCGTTCATTCCCGATGCCGCTGCGGCGGGGACGATGGACGCCGAGGTGCTGGCGGCTGTTGCCGAGCCGTTCGGGGTGGTCTACGACGTGCGCGAACTCGACGACGGCACGGTCGAGGTCGACCACTCGCCGTTCCTCTACGCCGTCGACGATCAGGGTGAGCTGGTGCTGGCATGGCAGTTCGGCGCGGAGTCCGACGACATCGCGACCGACATCGAGACCCTCCTGGAGCGGAGCGAGGCCTGATGCCCGCCCGCCGGACACTTGCCGCGATCGGTGTCACGGTCGCGTTGCTGGCCGGGTGCGGGGGCGACGACGAGACGTCCGGCCCCGGGATCGACAATGTCGACGACGTCGAGTCGGCAACCTATGAGTTCGTGATCCCGGTCGGCGCAGGCGAGGCCCTCGACGCCGGCGAACCGTTGGAGATCCTCCCCGGCGAGTTGGATGTCGTCGTGGGCGAGACGATCCGGATCGTCAACGAGGACGACCGCGGACACAACGTGGGCCCGTGGTTCGTCGGCCCCGACGAGACGCTCACCCAGCAGTTCTCCTCGCCGGGTGAGTTCCAGGGTGTGTGCTCCGTTCACCCGAGCGGCGAACTCGTGCTGGTGGTCTCCGAGGCGTGACAGCGATCCCGTCGGTGGCCCGGCCGATTCTCGGCGCGCTGCTCGGTCTGTTGGCGGCGCTGGTCATCGGGGCACCGGCCCTCGCCGACCCGGCCGGACCGACCGACTACGAGTCGACCGTCGTCGCCATCGAGCCGGCTGCCCCCACCATCCGGGTGGAGGTGATCGGAGGCGACTCGTTCCTCGGTCTGACCGTGGACGAGGGAAGCGAGGTGATCGTCATCGGGTACCAGGGCGAGGAGTACCTCTGGTTCCGGGCCGACGGGACGGTGCTCGAGAACCGCAACGCACCGAGCACGTACACGAACGAGGATCGCTACGGCGGCGCCGAGATCCCACCGACCGCCGACCCCGCCGCCGAGCCGGACTGGGTCGAGGTGGCGTCCGACGGGAGCTGGGCGTGGCACGACCACCGCGCCCATTGGATGCAGTCGATCCGCCCGCCAGGGCTGTCGGCGGGCGACCAGATCCTCGAGGCGGTCATCCCGCTGTCGGTCGACGGCGAGGAGGTCGACGTCACCGTGATCAGTGTGTGGCAGCCGGCGGCCTCCCCGGTGCCGGCCTTCCTCGGATCCGCCGTGGGCGTGGCAGTGGCCGCCGTCGCGTTCCTGGCCCGCCGCAGCTCCTGGTTCGGATGGGCTCCCGTCCCTCTCTCGGTTCTCGCTCTCGTGGTCGGCGTGTGGCAGTACACCTCGTTGCCGTCCGAGACGGGCCCTCGAGCAGTGTGGTGGCTCCTCCCGGCACTCGCCGTGGTGGCAGCGATGGTCGCAGCCGCCGCGGGATCCCGCGACTCGCGGTTCGTGGCATGGGCGGCCACCCTCGTCGCCGGGGCGGAACTCGCCATCTGGGGCTTCCAGAAATCCGACGGGCTGTCTGCTGCGCTGATCCCGACCGACGCGCCCGGCTGGCTCGACCGGTTCACGGTGGCGGCCGCCATCACCGGCGGCATCGGGCTGGCGCTCGTGGCGCTGCTGGAGTTGTTCGACGTGGCGAGCCGGATCAGCGGTTCCAGGGAGCCGCAGGGCTCACCGCGCCCGGCCCACCCGTGAGCACGTCGGCGCCGTCGTCGGTGACCAGGATGGTGTGCTCGAACTGGGCGGTGCGCTTGCCGTCGGCGGTGACCGCCGTCCAGTCGTCGTCCCAGAGGCGATAGTTGACCGTTCCGAGGGTGATCATCGGTTCGATGGTGAAGGTCATCCCCGGCCGCATCGTGACGCTGGCCCGGCTGTCGTAGTAGTGCAGCACCTGGATGTCGGTGTGGAACTGCTCACCGATGCCGTGGCCGACGAAGGCGCGTACCACGCCGTACTTGTACTTCTTGGCGTGGTCTTCGATGGCCCGGCCGATGTCGCTGAGCGGGCGCCCCGGCTGCACGGCTTCGATGCCGTGCCACATGCACTCCTCGGTGACCGAGACGAGCTGGCGGCTCTCCGGGTCGACGTCGCCGACGAAGAACGTGGCGTTGGTGTCGCCGTGCACCCCGCCGACCCAGCCGGTGACGTCGATGTTCAGGATGTCGCCGTCGCGCAGCTGGCGTGAGTCGGGGATGCCGTGGCAGATGACCTCGTTGACCGAGGTGCAGCTCGCCTTCGGGTACCCGTGGTAGTTGATGGTGGACGGGTAGGTGTCGCGCTCGACGAAGAGGTCGTGGATGTAGACGTCGATCTCCTCGGTGGTGACACCCGGGGCCACTTTCTCGCCGGCCAGGCTGAGCACCTCGGCGGCGATGGCGCCCGAATGACGCATCCGCTCGATGATGTCGGGCGACTTGACGCGGCCTTCGTCCCACGGTTGGTACTCGCCGGTTTCCGCGTACGGAGGGTGGGGGATGTGGTCGGGGACCGACCGCATCGGCGTGACCACGCCGGGCAGAACGCGACCCTCGGTGCGCTTGTGGCAGCGCTTGTACTTGCGGCCGCTGCCGCACCAGCAGGGCTCGTTGGCCTTCGGCAGCACAGCCGGCGTGTCGGTCACGGTCATGGCGTAAGGATACGCGGGAGGCAGCCCACCGTCTCCCGCGGGATCTTCTCGTCTCCTCCGGTGCGCCGTCGCGGAGGGGAGGTCGCGGAGCGTGGACACTTCGCGACTCGATCCGTGCTTCACTCTTGGGATGGGGAACACTGCGGCCGAGCCACCAGTGATGGACGACCTGAGGGGCCAGATCGCCTACTTCGACAAGCAGTCGGGGATCGCGAAGAAGCGGTACCAGAGGATGCGCGTCATCACGATCCTGCTCGCCGCGTCGATCCCGATCGTGGCCGTGTTCGAAGGATCGGTCGTGATCGCGGCGGTGATCGGTGCCCTCATCGTCGTGATCGAGAGCCTGCAGCAACTCTTCCAGTACCACGAGCGGTGGGTCGGCTTCCGCTCCGCCTGGAACGCCCTCACCAGGGAGGAGCGGCTCTACCGATACGGCGCCGGTCCCTACGCCCACACCGACGACTCCGATCAGCTGCTGTGTGAGCGGTTCGAGGCGATCATGGAGTCGGAGAACCTCGACTGGAAAGCGACTGCGGCAAAGGCCAAGGAGCAGGACCAGGCCTGAACCGCCGGAGCGGTCAGCCGCGAAGGCTGGGGAGCGACCAGAAGAGCGACTCGAGGAGGAGGCGCTCGTTGGCGTTGCGGCCGGTGGCCTCGATGGCACCGTGGATGCGGTGGACGGCATCGGTGGCCGCGACAGGATCCCGGACCGTGCCCCCGACGAGCGCGTCCCGGTAGGTTGCCGCCAGGGAGGCCAACCCTGCCCGTAACTCGTCGGTGCGGTGGCGGCGGAGTTCCCGTCGCTGGCGGTCGGTGAGGTCCTTGCGGCCGGCCCCGCGCTCGCCGAGCTGCTCGACCCGGTCCTCGAGGGCCTGCAGTTCCTCGGCGTGCTGCTGCTTGAGCGGCTCCGCCGCGGCGTCGATGAGGTCGAGGATCTCGGCGGTCAGCGTCAGCGCGGTGTTGCCCGTGCCGTCGAGACGTTGTGGGGCGGCGGTGAATGCCGATCGCCGGTCGGCCACCGCGGGGTCGGTGGCCAGTAGCCGTGCCCGGTCGAGGTCTCCGTAGGCCATTGCTGCACTGGCCTTCGCCACTCCAGGTCCGACGCCTTCGGCAACGAGTCGGGCAGTGATGACCTGCTCGGGGATGGTCATGAAGCGAACAGCAACCGATCGCGACCAGATGGTCTCCAGCTCGGCGGGTGCGTCGTCGGCGAGGATGATGAACGTCGTCGAGGGCGGAGGCTCTTCGATGGTCTTCAGCAGGATGGCTGCGCCGTCCTGCTCGAGGAGGTGGAACTCGTGGAGGATGAGAACCTTGTGGTCGGACTCGATCGGGGAGAGGGCGGCCTTCTCCGCGATGTACTTCGCCGGCTCCACGCCGATCCGGGCGCCCGTGCGCCGGACCTCGCGGACATCGGGGTGTTCGCCCCGCAGGACGAGGTGGGCGTCTCGCTGGGTGGGGTCGTCGACTCCGGTGAGGAGGAGGGCGGCAAAGGCACGGGCGGCTTCGTCCTTCGTCGATCCGGCCGGTCCCACGAACAGGTAGGCGTGGAGTGGGCCCGCGGCGATGGCCGCGTCGAGCTGTTCGATCGCCGGTCCCTGGCCGACGACGTCGTCCCAGACCGAGGCGCTCACAGGATTCCCCGGCCGCCCAGCGAGTCGCGGATGGCGCTGGCGACCTTGTCGATGGAGCCGACCGCGCTCACGGTGATCCACCGGTCGGGGTCGTCGGTGGCCATGGTGCGGAAGCCGTCGATCACTCGCTGGTGGAACCGGGGCCCGGCGGCCTCGAAGCGGTCGAGGTTGCGGCGGCTCATCCGTTCGGCGATGACGTCGTCGGGCGTGTCGAGGAAGACGACCACCTCGGGCCACACCCCGTCGGTGCCCCACTCGTTGAGCCGGCGCACCTCGTCGACGTCGAGTTCGCGGCCGTAGCCCTGGTAGGCGATCGCCGAGTACACCGACCTGTCGCTGACCACCGAGCGCCCCGCGTCGAGGGCCGGCTTCACGACCTCGGCGATGTGCTGGGCGCGGTCGGCGGCCGTCATGAGGGCCTCGGCCCGCGGGGCGAGGTTCGAGACGTCGGTGTCGTGGAGGATCTCCCTCAGCCGGGCGCCGATCTCGGTGCCACCGGTCTCCCGGGTGAGCACGGCGTGGAGATGCTCGGCGAGGCGTGCCGCCTGGGTGGACTTGCCCGACCCCTCGGCCCCCTCGAACGCGATGTAGTGCGCCGTCACGACGGGTCGGCGGCCTTCTTCGGGGTGGCCTTCTTCTTCGCCGGGGCCTTCTTCGCGGCGGCCTTCTTCTTGGCCGGAGACTTCTTCTTCGCGGCGGCCTTCTTCTTGGTGGCCTTCTTCTTGCCGCCCTTCGCGGCCGCGACCTCGCGGCGGATGGCGAGCAGTTCGTAGGCCCGCTCGGGAGTCATCTCCTCGATGCGGTCCCCCTTGCCGAGCGAGGCGTTGGTGTCCCCGTCGGTGACGTACACCCCGAACCGGCCGTCACGGGCGACGACGTTCTTCTCGCTGATGGGGTCGGTGCCGAACTCGCGCAGCGGCCCCTTGGCGGCCATGTTCCGCCCGCCCCGCTTGTACACCTTGGGCTGGCTGAAGATGTGCCGCGCCTCGTCGAAGGTGATGGTGAGCAGCTGCTCCTCGGAGTCGATGTTGCGGTAGTCCTTCTCCTTCTGGACGTACGGCCCGTAGCGGCCGTTGTTGGCATAGATCGGCACTCCGTCGGCTGGGTCGTCGCCGAGATGGCGCGGGAGCTGGAGCAGTTGGATCGCCTCGTCGAGCGTGATCCGTTCGAGCACCATCGTCTTGAACAGGCTCGACATCTTGGGCTTGTCGAGACCCTCCGGTGGAGCGTCGCGGTCGCCCCACTGGACGTACGGCCCGTACCGGCCGTTCTTGGCATAGACGGGGTGTCCCTCGTACTCCCCGATGGGCTCGTCGCTCTTCGGGG
>CBFCWZ010000229.1:0-6113 GCA_965601935.1 uncultured Ilumatobacteraceae bacterium | reverse complement strand
GCGCACGGGATCTCGACGGTGATGCTCCGCAGGATCGGTGCGTCGGCAGGCCCCGCCACCACCGAGTCGAGCACGAACGTCGCGGCCATCGCCGGAACCGTACCCACCTCGAACGATGTGGTGCCGGGTGGATACAGACGTGTGTCAACATGGCCGGCGTGACTCTTCACGTGTCCGTGCTGGGGGCCGGATCGTTCGGAACGACGGTCGCCCACCTCGCCGCCCGCAACACCGCCACCACCCTTTGGTGCCGTCGCGCCGAGACCGCCGACGAGGTGAACTCCGAGCACACCAACTCGCGGTACCTCGCCGACTCCAAGGTCAACGACCGCATCACCGCCACCGCCGACCTGGAAGAGGCGATCACGAAAGCCGACGTGATCGTGATGGGAGTCCCCTCCCACGGCTACCGCGAGATCCTCGAGCACGTGGCGAGCCACATCCGCGCCTGGGTGCCGATCGTCAGCCTCGCGAAGGGACTCGAGCAGGGCACCGACCTCCGGATGACCGAGGTGATCCGGGAGATCATCCCCGACCACCGTGCCGGCGTCCTCACCGGCCCCAACCTGGCCAAGGAGATCATGGCCGGCTATGCCGCGGCCAGCGTGCTCGCGTTCGAGGACGACAACGTGACCCGACAGGTCCAGAACGTGTTCAACAGCGGCCCGTTCCGGGTGTACCGGGGCAGCGACGTGGTGGGCAGCGAACTCGGGGGCGCGCTGAAGAACGTCATCGCCATCGCCGCCGGGATGGGCGACGGACTCGGTGTGGGCGACAACACACGCGCCGCGGTCATCACCCGCGGTTTGGCCGAACTGACGCGTCTGGGCACGGCTCTCGGCGGGCGTCAGGAGACTTTTGCCGGTCTGGCGGGAATGGGTGACCTGATCGCCACCTGTTCGTCCCCCCAGAGCCGCAACCGCTTCGTCGGCGAGGAGTTGGGCAGGGGCAAGCCCATCGAACAGATCACCGAGGAGATGGACCAGGTGGCCGAGGGAGTCAAGACGAGCAAGGTCGTGATGGACCTGGGAGAACGCCACGGTGTTCGGCTCCCCATCTCGCGGGAGGTGTTCCGCGTGATCTACGAGGGCAACACCGCGATGGACGCCTACCGGGGGCTCACGCGCGGGGCGCCCGGCAAGGAGAACCAGCCGGGCTGAGGACATCGTTCACACCCTCCGGTGACCTTGGACCCTGCTGACGGGGAGTTCGCGAAGGATTGAATCGTGCGTAGACAGCGAGCGGAGTGGGAAGGATCGACTCGATGTCCAGCGAAGCACATACCGAGGAGGGGTCGACTGCCTCGACGGACCGACTGTGGGTCGTCGGCGTCGACGGATCCTCGTGTGCGCGCGATGCTCTCGACTGGGCCACCAACCACGTCGATGATCGCGGTGACGTGCTCCACGTCGTCACCGCCTGGCAGACCCCGCTGAACGGCTCCCCCGGGCTGGCTGCTCCCATGGCCGTCCCCATCGACGACTCCACCCTCGCCGATGCGGCCGCCACCACTGCGGAACAGGAAGCCAAGCACGCTGCCGACTCCTCGCCTGTTCCAGTGCACGCAGTGGTCGCTCACGGCAGCGCCTCCCCTGCGTTGCTCGAGGCCGGCAAGGGGGCCCAACTCCTCGTGGTCGGCTCACGCGGCCGGGGTGGCTTCGGGCGCCTGCTGCTGGGCTCGACCAGCACCCAGTGCGCCACCCACGCCACGATGCCCATCGCGGTGATCCCGCACGACACCGCCATCACGGCGACGACCCGGATCGTGGTCGCGATCGACGGCTCGCCGAACTCTCTGTCGGCGCTCGAGTGGGTGCTCGGCTTCTCCCGGCCCGGGGCGACCATCACCGTGATCTGGGTGTGGGACGCCACCCCGCTTGCCGTGGGCGCCGACGAGTTCTTCTTCCCCGACGCCAGCGCCACCGCCGAGACGAGATTCCACCACCTGATCGACGAAGTGGTGCAGAGCCGACCCGACAGCGACATCACGATCGAGCGCTCGTTCGTCCACGGTCGCCCCCGTTCGGCGATCGCCGACGCGTGTGCCGGCGCCGACATGCTCGTCCTCGGCGCCAGAGGTCACGGAGCCGTCGGTTCCGCTCTGCTCGGTTCCGTGTCGACCTGGTTGCTGCACCACGTGGAGATCCCCGTCGTGATCGTGCCCCATCCCGTCGAAGAATCCGACGGCACCGACCCCGCCGACGACTGACTACGTCCCGTCCCGTTACGCGGGAGCGGCCCCGCGCGCCAGTAACGTCTCTCAGGGCCGCCCATGACGAACTCCGACGACGACATCATCCGCGTGTTTCTCCTCGACGACCACGAGGTGGTCCGTCGCGGCATCGCAGCAACTCTCGAAGCCGAGGCCGACCTCACCGTCGTGGGCGAGGCGGCGAGCGCGGCCGACGCCCTCGATGCGGTCCGTGCGTGCGACCCCGATGTGGCGGTGCTCGACGTGCGGCTCGGCGACGGCAGCGGCATCGACGTCTGCCGCCAGATCACCTCTGAGCTGGAGGAGGTGCGGGCGCTCATCCTCACCTCGTTCGACAGTGACCGCGCCCTCGTCGACGCCGGCCTGGCCGGCGCCTCCGGCTTCGTGCTGAAGGAGATCCGCGGCACCCAGCTGATCGAGGCGATCCGTCAGGTGGCAGCGGGTCGTCGCCTGCTCGACGACGCCGAGGTCCGGCTCGCCCTGCGTCGGCTCCGTGAGAGCGAGGAGGGTCGGCTGTACGACCTCACTCCCCAGGAACGGCGCATCTTCGACCTCATCGGCGAGGGCCGCACCAATCGCCAGATCGCCCGCGAGATGTACCTGGCCGAGAAGACGGTCAAGAACTACGTGTCGAACCTGCTGGCCAAGTTGGGGATGTCACGGCGAACCGAGGCGGCCGCCCTGGCGGCACGGCTCGAAGAGCGTCACAAGCACGACTGACGAGATCGGGCCGAACGGCCCGTCAGGCCGGAACGGTCCAGCGCAGCACCATCCCGCGCGGGTCGCCGGCGCCCAGGGTGCACTCGCCCCCCAGCTCGGCGGCTCTCCACATCATGTTGGAGATGCCACCGCGCCGCTTCGGCTGCTCGGCCATGCCGGCGCCGTTGTCGCAGATGATCAGCATGAGACGGCCCTTCGAACGCTTCACGTCGATCGTCACCTCGGTGGCACCGGAGTGCCGCGCCACGTTCGAGAGACCCTCGTTGACGGTGGCGACGAGTTGCTCGACCACGAAGTCGGGGAGGTCGTCGATGTCACCCTTGATCTCGAAGTCGGGCTCGAATCCGAGCGGGCGACTGCGGTCGTGAACCAGTTCGGCGAGCTGGGCGGACACGGTGCGGTGCTCGTCTTCTCCGCCGAGCCGGAAGATGGCCGCGCGCAACTCGCGGATCGCCTCGTCGAGCTCGTCGACCGTCTCGCGGATCCGCGATGCCACCATGGGAGTCGCGTCGCTGCTGACGGCCTGAAGGCTCATACCAGCGGCGAAGAGCCGCTGGATCACCATGTCGTGGAGGTCGCGGGCGATCCGCTCACGATCTTCCATCATCGCCAGTCGCGCTGCGGAGTCCTCTCGATCGGTGACGTCGCGAACGATGGCGAGCACCTTGAAGTCGTCGCCGGGGATCGGGCTGATGCTGACCTCGACGGGAAACAGTGAGCCGTCGCAATGCTGACCGAAGAGCCGCAGACCGGTCCCCATCGGCCGCATGGCCGGTTGATGCTCGTAGGCCTCGCGATACCGGTGGTGGCCGGAGCGCTGTTCCTCGGGCACCAGGTCGTCGACGGACCGACCCGCCATCGAGCCGGACACGAACCCGAAGATTCGCTCGGCAGCCGAGTTGGCCACCTCGATGATGCCGACGGAATCGACCACCAACATGCCGTCGGGGATCGATTCGAGCAGCGCCGTCGCGAGTTCGTCCTGGATCAAGAGTTCACCTCGACCGCGGCCGAGGGAGGCCACGGATGAGCGCCAGCGTAGAGGCGAGAACGCGTTTCAGCGCGAACTCCGTCCACCGATCGGCGATGGAGACGTGTCAGTCGGCGAGCTGAGGTGGCCGGGCCAAGACGACGGGACACGGCGCGTGACGGACGAAGCCCGCCGCGGTACTGCCCATCGCCAAGCGGTCAATGCCCGTGCGCCCGTGCGTGCTGGCCACGATCATCGACGCGCCGACGGACGCCGCGTACTCGACGACCTCGGCGGCGACGTGGTGGCTGTGCAACACCTCGAACTCGACGTCGTGACCCGTCCTCGCGCGCATGTCGGTGGCCAATCGGGCCACGTAACTCGACTCCGGCACGTGCACGTCACTGGGTAGATCGGGTGGAAGCACCTCGACGATCCAGGGCGTCAGTCCGAACTCGATCGCCCACGCCACGCCGAGCGACAGGACGGTCTCGGACTCGTGGCTGCTGTCCACGGTGATGAGCACCGGGCCGCCCGACACCATCCGGGTGGTGTCGGTGAGTGCCGGACCGATCACCACGACCGGACCGTATTCGCGAATCAGGAAGTCCTCGGTGACGCTCCCGACGACGGCGGCGCTCCGCCCCCGCCCGTGAGAGGCCATCATGACCTGCCCGTCCTCGGAGTCGTCCAGCCGATTCGCCAGCGCGCCGGCGATCGTGTCGGTCGTGACATCGACCTGGATACTGACGGCCACGTCACCGGCGTCGAGACCGGAGAGGCCCCGCTCGAGGCGCGAGCGAGCATCGCTCTCGTCGCGCGGGTCGGGCACGAACTCGACGAGATCGACCCTGCCGTCGATCTCCCGGGCGACGTTGACGGCGACGCCCGCCGAGTTCCAGGACGTGCGCGAGCCGTCGATCGGGACGATGAGGTGTTCCATCTCAGTTCTCCTCCGGCCCGCGACGGGCCGCTTCAGTCGGCGTGTAGACGAGGCTCGCCAGGGTGGTACTCGGCGCCCGGTTCGGGCTCGACAGCCAGCCCGGTCGGGTCGGCAGCGCGTGTCTGCTGCCAGCCGATCGACTCGTCGGGGGCGATGTCGTCGATCACGTGGAACCGTCGCCCGGTGACCAATTCCGGCTCGACCTTCACGAAGTCGGGTTTGGGGAATGCGACCCACGGGAAGAGGGGCTCGTCCTCGACCTGAAAGCGCTCGTACATGTCCTCGACCTCGTGGGCAACGCCCTTCAGAACGACACTCCACGCCGTGCGTTCGTCGGGCTGATACCCATCGATCTCGAAGGCGACGTGGCGACCGAGGATCGCTCCGGCCAACTTCGTGCCGGGTGCGGTGCGAAAGAGGATCCCGCCCCCGTGGACGAGGTAGTTGATCGGGAAGATGTCGGGTCGTCCCGCGATGTCGACGGCGAGCCGCCCCACCTGGTGTTCGCGGAGCAGATCCCAACACTCCGCATTCTCCAGGATCTCGATTCCGGGGTGCGGCGTGTTCTCCATGTTGACAGTGCAGTCGCTCCGAGCGGATTTCGCAAGGGCCGTTCGTCCATCGGCCGACGTCGTCGGACTCGGTACGGTGGTCGATGACCCCCGACTCGACGAGGAGCAGGTGACATGACCGGCGTGACCGACAACCCGACAACGACCATCGTGGTGGGGGCCGACGGCTCGTCGAATGCCAGCCATGCTCTCGACACGGCGATCTGGCTGGCCACGTCGACCGGGTCCGAACTCCTGGTGGTCCACGCTCTCGGCCTCACATCGGTCCTGAACGGCGAGCACGTCCTCACCGAGGGCAACGAGGACGCCATCGAGAAGCAGCTCCGCGAGGTGTGGTGCGGCCCGCTCGCCGAGGTCGAGGGTCTGAGCTGGCACAGCGAACTGCGCTACGGCAGCCCGGCCGATGCGTTGCTGAGTGCGGCCCGCGACGGTGCCTCGATGGTGGTGGTCGGCACGCGCGGGATGCGCGAGGACTCCGACCACCTGCTCGGCTCGACCAGCCACCACGTCGTCCACCGTTGCCCCTGCCCGGTGGTCGTGGTCCCGCCCCTCGTACCCGAGGAGCAGTAGCTCGAGCTACAGGTACCGCTCCTTGGTCAGCCAGTTGAGGCTGAAGAAGCCGAGCACCGGCGGGAGGCAGCTCGTCACCACCCGGTGAACGATGGCGATCGACACCGAGACACCGGCGTCGACGCC
>CBFCWZ010000228.1:0-6116 GCA_965601935.1 uncultured Ilumatobacteraceae bacterium | reverse complement strand
ACCAAGTTTTCCACGCGACCCACCATCAGAAGCGGATTCTGACCCACGGTCCTAGGGTGGACGGTGCCGACTCCCTCCTGATGGAACCCCGTTTCGAAGGAGGTCAACTGATGAGACGTGACGACGTCGTGGCTCTCGTGGACAGCTTGCTGTCCACGTCGCCGGACGATCTGGACAAGGCTGCATGCGATCAGCGACTACGTGACACTGCCCGGGTCAGGAACATCCTGGGTGGTCTCGACATCGCGACGACCCGCCGCCTCAAGGCACTGCACGAGCAGGGCCGAGCCGAACCGATCGAGCACACGCTCGGAACGGAGGGCGGTCAGTCCGCTGTCGGGGCCGAGAACACGCGGGATCGCGAGCAGGCGGCTGGTGAGCTGCCCGGCTTCGAGAATGCGCTCGGCGATGGTGACGTGTCCACCGAGCACCTGGATGCACTGGCGATGGCGCTGAAGATGCTGTCCGTGCATCCGGAACTCGTCGAGCAGTTCAAGGCCTGCGAGGTCGAACTCCTCGAGCACGCGGCCAACGAAGGCGTCGATGCCTTCCGGAAGCGGTGTCGAAAGTTTGCCAAGCATCTGATCGGGCGCGCCGATCTGGAGGCCGGCAACAAGGAGCGGGAGCGCCAGCGTCGGCGGGCCAACGTGAAGACATGGCGAGACAAGACCACCGGGATGTGGCACCTCCACGCCGAGCTCGACCCCGAGCGTGGATCGATCGTCGATCGGGCCCTGCAGGCAGAGCTCAACCGGCTCCGGGCCCACGACCAGGACACCGGGGGCGAGCCCACATCGTTCACTCAGCTCAAGGTCGATGCTCTCGTGTCGGCGATGTCGCACGCCGGCGACGGTTCACCAGGTCGGGCCGAGATCGTTGCGCACATCGACTGGAATTGGCTGCGGGGCGAGGTCCTCGCCGCCGCTCTTTCAGGAGTCGTCGAGTTGTCCGAGGAGCACCGCGCTGCCCTGGCCGGGAGTGGAAAGCTCGATACCGACGGTGTGCTGTGTGAGACCGTCGACGGGGTCCCGCTCGATGTCGAGACGGTGCGTCGGCTGGCCTGCGACGCCGACATCCTCCCCGCCGTGATGGACTCGAAGGGCATCGTAGAAGACATGGGTCGAGGTGCCCGGTCAGCCACGAAGGGCCAGCGAGACCGCCTGTCGACGATGCATGCCACCTGTATCGGGCCCGACTGCCGAGTCCCGTACTCGAAGTGTCACATCCATCACGTGGTCTTCTGGGGGCAACTCGGAAACACCGACGAGGAGATCCTCGTTCCGGCGTGCAGCCGACACCATCACGACCTCCACGAGGGCGGCTACCGGATCGAATTCGACTCCGAACGCCGGATCGTCTGGATCAGGCCCGACGGCACCGTCTTCCATCGGGGAAGCAGCATCGACCGACGAGACCACCCCAACGCCGCATGACGCCGCGCTGACTCGCGGCGCAACGCGCCGATCGTGATCACGAGGTCGACCTGTGATCGCCAGACCCCATCCATACTGTCGGGAGGAATGGCAGTGATCAACGACGACCCGTCGATCGACGACTCAGTGGTGCGGCGTGTCCGCAAGCTGCTCGACAAGGCGGAGGGAACATCGAACCCTCATGAAGCGGAGGCCTTCTCGCGCAAGGCCGCCGACATCGCGGCGCGGAACCGGATCGACCCGGACCGTTTGGCTGCGACCGATCAGTCCGGCGAACTGGCCATCCGATCGATCCTGCTCGGGCGCGGTGCCTACGTGCGGGCCCGGCTCTCACTGCTGGTGAACATCGCCGAGGTGCACGACGTCCGAGTCGTGTTCCAGAGCCAACCAGTCGGCACCGTTGCGATGTGTGCCGGTTTCAACGACGACCTCGACGTCGTCGAGGTGCTCTACAACTCGCTGCACCAGCAGGCGTCGGCGCAGATGGCCCGACGCAGGTCCCGCACCGGGGCGGCCACCCAGAAAGACCGGCGGTCCTTCCTATTCGGGTTCGCCAACCGAGTCGGTCAACTGCTCGGTGAAGCAGCCGCGCAGGCGCAGAAGGAATCCGTCTCGACCCGACGCGAGCGCAAGGAGGTCGCCCTCGCCCTCCGCGAGCGATCCGAACGGGTGGAGGAGTACTCGTCGCAGGAGTGGGGGCGCGTGCGCAGGGCCCAGCCGCACGCGGCGCCACAGGCCCGTGGGTGGTCGGCCGGTTCCGACGCAGCCGAACGGGCCGATCTCGGGCGCACGCGGGTGTCGGGAGCACGCGGTCTCCCCGCCGGCTCGTGAGCACGGACGATCGTGGCCGCACCGCGGTCTACGAAGCCGAGAAGGCAGCCTTCTTGGGAACCGACCTCGAAGTCGACATCGGGGTCGCTTCGGCCGTCGATCTCGCGCAGGAGTTCGTCTCCTCGGCCTGGTGGCCGGGGCCGCCTGTCACTCCGCGAGCAGCTCGCCGCGATGCCGGTTCCTCGTCGAGCCGCTCGGGCACGGCGAGGGCCGACGTGGTGATCCGGATCGCAGCCGGCCAGGCGACTCGGGCGACAGTGGCACACGAGTTGGCTCACGCACTTGCGGGCGTCCGGCGGGGCCACGACGAGGTCTACCGGCGGGCATACCTCGACGTGATCCGGGTGCTCACCAACCTGAACCCGTCCGACCGGCGCCACGATCTCCACGTCGACCAGTTGAGCGACGCGTTCAGGGCGTTCGATCTCGAAGTCGGGGAACGCCGGTGGCCCGAGCCGACCGGCTTCGGGGGCCCGATCGCGCTCTGAACGGGTAGCTCACGGTGCAGCAGTCCCGTCGCCAATCATCTCGGTCGCTGCACCTGGGGCACTGTGCAGCTGGGTCGCGGGCCGGGGCGGTGGGTCGTGGTGTGGGTGGTTCGGTGTGCGGTCGGGTCGCTACCCCAGGAGATGATCTGGACGCTTCTCGTGGAGTTGGGCCGGCAGCGCAAGGTGGCGGTCGACCGAAGGGGGGCGACCCGTTCGTGTTCGGACGCGGAGGTGAGGAGGCGCAGGCTCGCCGAGCCGCAGGCGTGAGCGTCGAGGTCGTCCCCGGCGCATCACCTCGTCGGTGGCGCTCCGGGGGTGGCGGGGATCCCGGTGACACGTCGCGGTGTGGCGGCGGCTTGCACGGTGATGACCGGGCCCGAGCCGTCGGCCAGGACCCCGTCGACTGGACATCGCTCGCCGGAGTCCGCTGGACGATCGTCGTCCTCATGGGTGTGGCCCGGCGTGATCACATCGCGATGTGCCTGATGGAGGGTGGGCTCCCCCTTCGACGACGGTCGCCGTCATCCCGTCGGCCACCACGGCAGAGGAGCCAACGGTGCGCTGCCGGCTCGATGAACTCGGCGCGGCGCACGTCGAGTCGCCCGCAGTCATCGTGATCGGTGCCGTGGCGGCGCTCGACGTCACGGCACCCGTGCTGAGGAGCGTCCTGGCCGCTGTACCCAAGGTCGGGCGAGCTGAAGCACTGACGTCGACGGACTGAGGAGTTGTCGGTGAAGTTCGCGCTGGTCCCGGGCCTGCACGCTGATCGGGTGCCCGAGCGGGAAACGGCGAACCAGCAGGTCGACGACGGCGCGTCAGGATCCGTTCGGCGGAGGCGATGACCCTCGCGCTGGTCGGACATTCGCGACAGCCTCTGACGTCGGGAGCCTGACGACGGGGCGCCGCGGGTGAGCCCCAGAAGTCGATGCACCGGGTCGCTGGAGTGGGGCCCGGGGCATGGCACGCGATGCCGAAGTCGGTGTACGGGGTCCGGGGTCGGGAGGGTTTCGGCGTCGGGCCGAGTCGGGGTGCTGGGCCCGCGGCCGGGAGGCAGGGCGCACGGCACCGAGGCCGGCGGTCCGGGTCACCGGCGACCCGGGGCCCGAGGCACTGGCGTCGGGGTTCTGGTGATGGGGTGTCCCTTCAGGGACTCACCATCGTCCCGCAACTGGGCCGGGCGACAATGCCCGTCCTTCCTACCGACTCGATTGCCTGCGTGAAGTCCCGTTGACCGAGGAGGTTGGGGGCGAGACGTCAGTCCCCGGAGTCGACGAACTCGACCCAGTTGCCGTCTGGGTCGGCGACCATCACGATCCTGACGCCGGGTCGGACCTCGGTCGGTTCGATCAGCACGCGCGCGCCGGCATTCCGGCACTCCCCGACGATCTCCTCGAGGTTGTCGACCTGCATCGTGAAGTAGCGGTAGCCAGTGGCGCCGGTGATCCCTCCGGGCACGGCGGCCGGGGGGTCGCTGTCGAACTTCACCAGCTTCACGAGGGTCGTCCCGCACAGCAGCCGGTGCATCGTGCCGCCGTCCCCGATCGGCATCGGGATGTCACCTTCGTGTTCGAAGCCGAGCACGTCGCGGTAGAAGGCCAGCGAACGTTCGCTGTCGGTGATGACGATCCCCAGATCGATCGAGTCCTTGCGCAGTGAGACACCCATCGCGCCGACTGTAGGTCGTCGAAGGGCTCCGAGCCCGAGCGCCTTCACTCCCGAGGCACGGAGATGTGCCTGCGTGAGAGGAGATCTTGCGCTCGACCTTTTCAAGAGGCGCCCAAGCAGGCGCCACGTGGTGGTTGCCGAGCGAACGTGGTCGGGGTGGGGAGATTCGAACTCCCGGCCTCCTGCTCCCAAAGCAGGCGCGCTAACCAAGCTGCGCTACACCCCGGTGGTGTTGCGGGCCGAGGCTACCGGCCCGCGAAGTCGGGCTCGCCGGAGCCCGTGGGTGCTACTTCTTCGACTCGGCCTTGGCCAGACGCTTGGCGGTGCGGCCGACCGGTTCGATGTTGCGGTGGTCGAGATCACCCATCTCGACACCGTTCTCGAACAGGACCCGGTAGCGCTGCCAGTTGAAGCCATTGGCGAGGATGACCTTGCCCTTGGTGCCCGCAGGGACAGCGTGCAGATCGACCGTGGTCTGCACCTTGTCGCCCATCTTCAGATCGAGTTGATCGGCGTGGGGCGAGGCGAGCTTGTGCGGCTTCCAGAACTCCATCGCTGCACATTCTGGCGGAAACCGGAGGAGATCCGCGACTCCAGGGCCGAGGACTCGCCCTCGGGGACTTGATGGGGGAGGGGCGCCGGTAGCCTCCTTGCCCTGTGAAGAGTTCGGTCGAGGCCCTCGAGGGCAACAAGGTCAAGCTGTACGTCGAGGTCGAAGAGGACGAATTCGACCGCGACATCGACAAGGCGTTCAAAGTCATCGCGAAGGAGGTCAAACTCCCGGGATTCCGCAACGGCAAGGTGCCCAGGAGGGTCCTCGAGGCCCGCATCGGGCTGGGTCCGGCGCGCGAGCAGGCGCTCCGCGACGCCGTTCCGGAATACCTCGCGAAGGCGGTGCGCGAGCACGACATCGATCTCGTCGCCACCCCCGAGGTGGAGATCACCGACGGCCAGGAAGAAGGTCCGGTCGAGTTCGACGCGACGTGCGAGATCCGCCCCGTCATCACCGTGCCAGGATACGGAGGGCTGCGGGTCGAGCTTCCGAGGCTCGACGTCGACGACGAGGCCATCGCCGACGCCCAGCAGACCGAACTCCAGCGTCACGGCAGCCTCGAGTCGGTCGACCGTCCGGCCGAGAGCGGCGACTGGGTCACTCTCGACCTCACTGTCACCCGCGACGGCGAAGAGCTGGTCGGCCTGCAAACCGAGGACTGGTCCTACGAGATCGGCCAGGGCTGGGTCACCGAGGACTTCGACGAGCACCTCGTCGGCGTGTCCGCCGGCGACGAGCTCGAGTTCGAGGCCACGCCGAAGGGAACCGACGAGCCGGCCGACTTCAAGGTCGTCGTCACCGCGGTGCAGGAAACGGCTGTCCCCGAGCTGACCGACGAGTTCGTCTCCGAGAACATCGCCGACTTCGACACCGTCGACGCGTGGGCCGAGGACCTCGCGGAGAGCCTCGCCGAGTCGAAGCTGAACGAGGCCCGCCAGCTCATCGGTGGCAAGGTGTCCGATGCCCTCGCCGAACTGGTCGACGAGGAGCCGCCCGAGTCGATGGTCTCCAACGACCTCAACCAGCGCGTCCAGAACACCGTCCAGCAGTTCGCTGCCCAGGGCATCGACTTCGAGCAGTGGCTCCAGGCCACCGGCCAGCAGCCCGACCAGTTCGTCGAGTCGATGCGCGAGCCCGCCCATCAGG
>CBFCWZ010000227.1:0-6159 GCA_965601935.1 uncultured Ilumatobacteraceae bacterium | reverse complement strand
GACAACTGGCTCACAACCGCCTGGTGCAGCGCGTTCACCCGGTCGAGGACGTCGGTCGGGACTTCGGCGCTCGGGGCGATGAGCATCACGGCGGAGTTGGTCTCCTCGACCCTGCTCACGTCCATGTCGGTGATGTTCACGAGGGCATCACCGAGGATCGTGCCGACCGACCCGATCACGCCCGGGCGGTCGTCGTTCGTGATGACCACCATGTGATCGGCCGGCGGGACGTCGAACGGAACGCCATCGATGTTGACGATGCGCTGCTCGCTGCGTGGCCCGTGCAAGGTGCCGCTCACCGAGTGACCACCACCGGAGATGCGCACCACGTTCACGAAGTCGGCGGACTGTGTGCTGTTGATGTTGCGCACCTCGACACCGTGATCGGTTGCCAGCTGCGGGGCGTTCACGTACGTGACCGGCTCCTCGGAGATGCACCCGAAGAAGCCCTTCAGCACGGCGAGATCGAGAATGCGCGTGTCGTAGCCGGCGATGTCACCTTCGACCGTGATCTCGACGGTGTCGGGGCAGCGCTGCACGAGCGACTGGAACAGCTTGCCGAGACGCTCGGAGAGGGGGAGATACGGGCGCAGGGTCTCGTTTGCCTCCGCCGCGCTCACGTTGACGGCGTAGGGCACGAAGTCGCCGGCGAGCGCGAGCTGCACCATGGTGGCGATGGTGTCGCCCGCCTTGTCCTGGGCCTCGCGGGTGGAGGCGCCGAGGTGCGGGGTGACGATGATCTCGTCGAGTTCGAACAGCGGCGACTCGGTCATCGGCTCGGCGGAGAAGACGTCGAGCGCGGCACCGCTGATGACGCCGTCGCGGACGCACTCGGCGAGGTCGGCCTCGTCGACGATGCCGCCACGGGCGACGTTGACGACCCTCAGCGAGGGCTTCGCCTTCATGAGGAGGTCGCGGTTGACGAGCCCGAGCGTCTCGGGGGTCTTCGGGAGGTGGATCGTCAGGAAGTCGGACTCGGCGATGACCTGATCGAGATCGAGCAGCTCGACACCGAGCGACTTGGCCCGCTCGGAGGACACGAACGGGTCGTAGGCGACGATGCGCATCGCGAACCCGCGGGCCCTGTCGGCCACGAGCTTGCCGATCCGGCCGAGCCCGACCACTCCGAGCGTCTTGTCGGCGAGCTCCACACCTTCCCAGCGGCTGCGCTCCCAGCGCCCGTCGACCAGCGCGGCATGGGCCTGGGGCACGTTGCGGGCCTGCGCGAGCAGGAGGGCCATGGTGTGCTCGGCAGCGGAGACGATGTTGCTCTGTGGGGCGTTGACCACCATGACGCCACGGCTCGTGGCCGACGTGACGTCGACGTTGTCGAGCCCGATCCCGGCCCGGCCGACCACCATGAGGTCGGGCCCCGCAGCCAGCACCTCGTCGGTGACCTGGGTGGCGGAGCGGATGATCAGGGCGTTCGCGTCGCCGACAGCATCGAGCAACTCGGACCCGGAGAGGCCGAGCCGAACATCGACGTCGTGGCCGTCGGCGGCGAGGCGGTCGAGCCCACCCTGGGCGATCTGTTCGGTGACGAGGATGCGCGCCATGGATCCAGTGCTATCGGAATCGCGGCCGACTCGCGCTCCGATTTACAAACCACTCATGCGTGACGATCGACCACGCCGGAGGGCAGGCACGCAACGATCATGACGCGACGGCCCACCTGGCCTACCGTGGGCACCGGCCGCTTCATCGTTGGCCGTGCGACGCCATGAGCACCATCGAGACACCCGACGACGCCTCCTCCGACTCCCCGGTCGACGGAATCGAGATCCGCCTCCTCCACAGCGCCGACGAGATGACCGCCGTGGTCGACGTCTTCCAGCAGGTCTGGGGCTCGGTCACCGAACTCATCCGGATCGAGTTGCTGATGGCGATCGCCCATTCCGGCGGCTATGTGGGTGCGGCCTACGAGCGCGATACCGAGGGCGAGGAACGCATCCTCGGAGCGTCCGTCGCCTTCCTCGCCCGCCACCACGGCGAACTCGCCCTGCACAGCCACATCACCGGGCTGCTGCCGGGAGCCCGCCAGACGGGCTTGGGCCGGGCGATCAAGCTGCACCAGCGGGCGTGGGCCCACGACAACGGCATCGAATGGATCGTGTGGACCTACGACCCGCTGGTACGGCGCAACGCCTGGTTCAACATCGCCGTCCTGGGGGCCGAGGTGCACGGCTACTACGAGTCGTTCTACGGGGAGATGACCGACGCCATCAACGCAGGTGACGAATCCGACCGGCTCTTGATCGCCTGGAAGGTCGATGCCGACCGGGCCGACTCGCCACTCGACGGCGGCGAGGTCACCGGCGCCCAGCTCATTCCCACGCCCGACGACATCGTGACGCTCCGCCGAACCGACCCTGACGCCGCGGCCCGCTGGCGTACGGAGACGCGCGCGGCCCTCGGCAGGGTCCTCGCGGAGGGTCGCAAGGTCGTCGGGTTCACCCGCAACGGCGAGTACGTGGTCGAGCCGGCCGGATGAGCTCACTCGAACGGGTCGAGCTACGGCGCATCCACCTGCCTCTCGTCACCCCCTTCCGCACCAGCTTCGGTGAGCAGACGGCCCGCGACATCCTGCTGATCCGTGTCGAGATGCGTTCCGCCGACGGCACGACCACCGAAGGGTGGGGTGAGTGCGTCGCCCTGTCGGAACCGAGCTACTCGCCGGAGTACGTCGACGGAGCCCAGCACGTCATCAGCCACCACTTGCTTCCACGGCTGTGGGGCGACGTGGACGCGGCCGACGTCGCGCCCGCCCTCGCCAAGCTCCACGGGCACCCGATGGCCAAGGCGGCTCTCGAGATGGCCGTCCTCGATGCCGAGTTGCGCGCCGCCGACCAGTCGTTCGGTGACTTCCTCGGAGTCGTCCGCGACCGCATCCCGAGCGGTGTCAGCGTGGGGATCTTCCCCACCATCGATGACCTTCTGGCCCAGGTGCAGGGCTACGTCGACGACGGCTACGTGCGGATCAAGCTGAAGATCGAGCCCGGTTCCGACATCGAGCCGGTCGCCGCGGTGCGTGAGATGATCGGGCCGGACCTGCCGTTGCAGGTCGACGCCAACACGGCCTATGCCCGTACCGACGGCGAGCACCTCGCCCGGCTCGACGATTTCGACCTGCTCCTCATCGAACAGCCCCTGCCCGAGGAGGACGTGCTCGGACACGCCCATCTCGCAGCCGAGGTCGAGACGCCGATCTGCCTCGACGAGTCGCTCGTCTCGGCCGCCACGACGGCCGACGCCGTCGCGCTCGGTGCCTGCGAGATCGCCAACATCAAACCCGGCCGGGTCGGCGGCTACCTCGAGGCGGTCCGCATCCACGACCTCTGCCGGGAGAAGGGCGTCC
The DNA here is from genome assembly GCA_965601935.1 of uncultured Ilumatobacteraceae bacterium. Taxonomy (GTDB): domain Bacteria; phylum Actinomycetota; class Acidimicrobiia; order Acidimicrobiales; family Ilumatobacteraceae; genus CBFCWZ01. The sequence continues at coordinate 2,804 of CBFCWZ010000227.1, read as the reverse complement.
CGGTCTGGTGTGGGGGAATGCTGGAGACGGGGATCGGGCGAGCCGCGAATGCCGCTCTCGCAGCACTCCCGGGGTTCATCCTGCCGGGTGACATCAGCGCGTCGACCCGCTTCTACGCCCAGGACATCGTGACCGACCCGATCGTCGTCGAGGACGGCCACGTCGCCGTGCCCACCTCCTCGGGGCTCGGGTTCGAGATCGACCACGCCTTCCTCGACGAGGTCACCACGTCCGCCGAGCAGTTCCGCCCGTAGGCGGGGTCGTGGCCCGGCTACAGTCGCCACGCGTGACGCACCCTTTCCTTTCCGAAGAGTGGATGACCGCCGCCAAGGAGATCCGCGAGAAGTACGCCGACGAGATCCCCGAGATCACCACGGTGATCAGGATCAATCAGGTCATCACCGACGTACCGTTCGGCGACGGCGGGGTGCAGGCCCATCTCGACACCTCGTCGGGCCACCTCACCATGGAACTGGGCCTCCTCGACGACGCCGACGCCACCATCACCACCGACTACGACACGGCGCGGGCGCTGTTCGTCGACGCCGACCAGGCCGCCGCGATGCAGGCCTTCATGTCGGGCAAGGTCAAGGTCCAGGGCGACATGATGAAGATGATGGCCTTGCAGACGGCCCAACCCGAGAGCGACGTGACGCGTCAGGTCGCCGAGGCGATTCGCTCGATCACGGGGTAGCGACGGGCGCCAACGCCGAGGCGAGGGCCTCGACGGTCCACGTGCCGGAGTGCTCGACCACGTCGGCGTACTGCCACGACTGAACCCGCTTCACCACACCACCCTGGACGAAGAACGTCTCTCCGTTGAACGGGCAGTCGGCGGTGCTCAGATAGGCCACCAACGGCGAGATGTTGGCCGGATCCCACTCGTCGAATCCCGATTCCTTCGGGGCCATGATCTCGGGGAGTCCCGGCGTGGCGAGCGTGAGACGGGTACGGGCGCCGGGGGCGATGCAGTTGCTGACCACCCCGTAGCGGGTGAGTTCTTTCCCGGCGATCTGGTTGAACGTGGCAATGCCCGACTTGGCAGCGCCGTAGTTCGCCTGACCGGGGTTGGCGAAGAGGCCCGACGTGCTGGACGTGTGCACGAGGTTGCGTCGCTTGCTCCTGCCCGCCTTGTGCTCCTCGCGCCAGTAGGCAGCAGCCCAACGGGTGGGCGCGAAGTGACCCTTCAGGTGGACCTTCACGACGTCGTCCCACTCGGCCTCGGTCATGTTGACGATGACCCGGTCACGCAGGATGCCGGCGTTGTTGACCAGGATGTCGAGTTCGCCGAACTCTCCGATCGCGGCGTTGATCAGGCTCTGCGCGCCCTCCCAGTCGGCAACATCGTCGCCGTTGGCGATGGCCTGACCGCCCTGGGCCCGGATCTCGGCAGCAACTTCCTCCGCGGGCGTGGTGTCGGATCCTTCACCGTCGTTGCCGCCCCCGAGGTCGTTGACGACGACGCGTGCGCCCTCGGCGGCGAAGAACAGAGCGTGCTCGCGGCCGATGCCGCGGCCCGCGCCGGTGATGATGGCAACCCGTCCGTCGAGAGATGTCATGCGCGATCCTTTCGCTGCCGCTGGCGGCGTTGCCATCGAGTTCGTGGAGACGGTAGTCAGCAGGGCAGGCCCCGGGCGATTCCCGCACGAGATCGGCCGGCGGACCGTCCTACAGGGACACCACGTCGACCGCGGTGCCGCGGCGGTAGATCTCACCTGCGTCGGCGGTCGAACCGTCGACCGACGTCGACACGACGTTGCCCTCCGTGGTGCCGAGCACCGAGCCGATGACGAAGCCCTCCTGCTCGAGGACTTCCTTCGCCTGTGAGAATGGCATCCCCTCGACGTCGGGGAAGAACACGACATCGGGCCCCTTCGACACCTCGACCTGCACGAGCGAGTTCCGCTCGACCTCCTCCCCCGCCTCGGGATTCTGGCTCACGATGTGGCCTGGGTTGATCGAGTCGCTGAACACTTCGGTGGTCTGGCGCATGCGGAGCTGGATGTCGTCGAGATCGGCGGACGCCTGCTCGACGGTGAGGTTGAAGAGGTCGGGGACGGTCCGGGGCTGCGGGCCTTTCGAAACGGTGAACTCGACCGTCTCCCCCGGCAGGATCTTCGTCCCGGCGACGAGACCCTCGCTCCCCACCACCTGCCAGCTCACGACCGATCCCTCGGGCACGGTCTCTGAGAAGACACGGCTGTCGGCTTCGACCGGTTCGAGACCGAGAGCGGTGACCTCGGCTGCTGCTTCGTCATACGGGAGCCCGGCGTATTCCTCGAGGGTCCGGAACTCGGGCCCCTCGCTCACCACCATCACGAAGTCGGAACCCTCGTCGAGATCGGCTCCTGCCGTCGGATCGGTTCGGATGACCGTGCCGGCGTCGGGAAAGTCGTCGTTCCGTTCGCGCTCGGTGATGACCGTCCAGTCGTTCCCGTCGATCTCGGCGAGCGCGACAGCCTCGGCCTGGCCGGTCAGCTCGGGCACCTCGTGCGACTTGGTGCGCACCAGCAGCGACCCGGCGTAGGCGAGCGCGCCGATCCCGGCGAGGACCAGCACGATGATGAGCAGGATCCGGCCGATGCGCATTCCCCGCTCCTCGTCGTCGTAGAGCGCGGCCGGCTCCTCGTCGAACGGGACGGCAGCGACCGCCGGCATCAGCTCGGTGGCAGGATCTGGCTCGACGGTGGTGCCCAGGAAGGGCTGCGGGGGTGGCACGTCCGTGGTGCCGCCGGGAGCTGGTGGGGCCACTGCAGCCTCTTCCGGCTCGACGGTGGTCCCCAGCGTGCCCAGCGGGCCGAAAA
>CBFCWZ010000226.1:0-6161 GCA_965601935.1 uncultured Ilumatobacteraceae bacterium | reverse complement strand
CGAACCTGTCGGGATCGGCCCTCAACTGCTCCACCAGCACCGCCAGGTCGTTGTTGTCTCCCAGTGCATCCGACATGCGGTCCAGCTGATCGATCAGCGGCTCCAACACGGTCGGTGCGACGGGGGAGAGGAACCGAATCTGATACCAGAGCTGCTTGGTGGCCTTCCGGTAGTCGTGGAACGACTCGTCGTCGCCTTCCTCGCGAGCGTGTCGGAGTGCCCGTTGCCCCCTTGCGTAGGTCTTGGTCAACCCCTTCTCCACCGCCTCGAATCCCTTCGGCAGCTTCCATCCCTCCGCCAGGTCGCGCGCCCGGATCAGCTGCCTGTGCGCATCGCGCAGGATCTCGGGCGTATCGAGCACGGCCCCCTCCGTGTGTTCCGCGGCTGCACCGAGGATGTCGTGCACCGTGTCGAGCGATGGAGCGGGGTCCACCGACCTCAGCGTGTCGACGGTGCCCAACAGAGCCTGCGCGTCCCGGAGCGCGCTCAACTCCCGGGCGGCGTCACGCACCAGGGCGTTGAACTCCCGGTAGCTCCCACCGACGGCGGGCCGGGCCAGCTGGGCCAGCCCGCGTACCTCTTTGCAGCGCTTGCGCACTGAGTGCACGGTTTTCTCGGTGTCGACCTCGTCGGGGCGCTCGATCAACGCGTCGAGGCGTTCGAGCCCGTCGTCGAGTTGGCCCACGATCGTGGACGTCAACTCACGGCGAGGGCTCGCCGTCGGGTCCATTGCGAGACTCATCCCGACATCACCGCCTTTCTTCCACGGTACCCGCGGAGCGGCGCGGGCGAGTAGGGCCGGTCAGCCCCACCGCGTCGGCTCAGGATCAGTTCGCGAGAGCGAGGGCGACGATGCCGCCCGCTGCGATCAGCGGGAGCGCGACCGGCAGAGTCCGGCGCAGGATGTCCGACTCGCGCCCGCCGAGCCCGACGATGGCTGCCGCGGCAATGAGGTTGTGCGGCGCGATGGCGTTGCCGAGCGCGGCGCCGAAGCCCTGTGCCCCGAGGGTGACGTCGACCGGGTCCCCGACCTGGGTGGCCGTCCCGATCTGTAGATCGGAGAACAGGGCGTTGGAGGCCGTTGCCGAACCCGGGCGGCCTCTTCGAGCAGCAGCGAGAAGAACCACGCCACCACGAGTGCAGTCAGTCGGGGATCTCGGGCCAATTCCGTCAGCCCTGATCGGATCGCCTCGACGGCATCGGTCTCGTTCTGCAGGTTGTAGATGGCCAGCGCCGGCAGGATGATCCAGAGGATCGTCGCCGACGTGAACACCGCCTCGGCGAACGAGCCGAGAAGGCCGCCGGCGACCCCGCTGTCGATCGTCTCGAACGGGAACACTGCGAGCACGACGACGACGGCGAGCAACAGTGCTGCCGCTCCGGCCCGAACGGCGGGCCAGCGGGCGAAGAGCATCAGGCCCAGTACCACCACGATCGGCAGCAGGGCGATGAGCGCGTCCATGAGCGTCCCATCCTGCAGGCGTTTCACATGACATGCACCGTGAGTCGCGGGTTCGACGACGTCGATGTCCGCACTGTCTCTCGGAGGTACGGTCCTCCCGCGGCAATCGATCCGCGGGATACGGGGTCACATCGGATCTTCGTAGGGCCGGCGACGTGGAGCGCCCCGGAGTCGATGGTGCCCTCGTGGGGCGACCATCACTCCGAGGACTTCGTGCGTGTCGATCAACGCCGACTCGTCACCAGCCCGAATGCGGATCGTGCCGCGCACTGACGCCGAGCCGACACACCCCCGGTAGTTCCCGTCGTCGGACGCGGAGGGCTCAATCAGCCAGGGCAGCGAGGAGCTCTGATCTTGGGCCAGGTGTGGGTGACCTTGCCCTTCTCGTCGATGAGGAAGGACGAACGGACGACGCCCATGCAGGTCGTGCCGCAGAGCTTCTTGACAACGCCCGCCCCTGATCGTCCGGATCTGAGATGCGCTTTGGGGGGCGTCCCCGAGGCACCACGGCCACGGTGTGGCGACCTCCCGGGTCAGTGCGATGGGATACCTCGCCGCAGGGCAAGAGTCGCAGTGGCCGATGCCGCCCTGTGGGGCACGAGATCCAGTGTCCGTCTACTATCCGTCCGATCCGGCAGTGCCGGCGCCAGCTCGGCTGCCGCCGCGAGAAGGAGTAGCGAGATGCCCCATGTTCCGTCCAGCCCGTATGAGGGGGGTCCGGGGAAGGGCGTGTCCTTGCCGGACGATTTCAAGCCGACTGCCCACCTGGGCAACAACAACTTCTACTTCCCGGGCACCGAGGAACTCGGTGCAGACGAGATGCGGGTGTCGTTCGTCGGTTCGTGTCCCTGGCCGCCGCGCCGGGACCAGGCCGGAACGTCGATCATGGTCGAGTTGGGCAATGGCGACAACTTCTTCTTCGATCTGGGGAACGGTTCGGTGAAGAACATCTTGGCGATGGGCGTCCCGGCCTCGATGATCAACGACATCTTCATCAGCCACCTGCATGTCGATCACTACGCCGATCTGCCGTACATGCTCCCGTTCACGGCGACCAACGGGAGATGGCATCCGCTCCGCGTGTACGGGCCGTCCGGTCGTACACCCGAACTGGGTACGGTGGCGATGGTCGAGAACATGAAGACCATGATGCAGTGGCATCTGGAGGAGTTCGACACGCTGCCGATCGGCGACGGCTACGAGGTCGATGTGACCGAGTTCGACTTCCGTGACGAGAACGGCATCTGCTACCAGCGCAACGGGGTCACCGTTCGCCACTGGCCACGCTCTCACGGCAAGGACGGTGCCTCGGCGTACCGGCTGGATTGGGAGGACACGGGCCTGTCGTTCGTGTGGACCGGCGATGGCCGTCCCGACGAATTGACCGCGAAGTACGCCGCCGGTGCCGACGTGTTCGTGTCGGAGGTCCAGAGCGACCTCGGGTTCATCGCCAGCCTGAAATACGGCTACCCCCAGGAGCTCTACAACTACATCATCGATACCCACCACACACCGCACTATGCACTCGGCTATCTGTTCCAGCAGGTCAACCCGCGGATCGGGATGGCCACCCACCTGGAGTACGAGCACGCCACCATCACCGAGGTGATCGCCGGGGTTCGTGCGCACTGGGACGGCCTGTTCGTGTTCGGTGCTCCCGACGTGCAGGTCGTCAACGTGACACCCGAGGCGGTGTGGGCGCGTGAGGCGGTGCTGCCGGGCCTCGGCGCGATCGCCCGCCCGACACCTCAACAGATCGCCGGCTTCTTCGCCGACGACGACGGTGTCGTGCCCGACCTCGTCGATGTGCCACCGGTGCGGCTCCCCCGTGAGGAACAGCAGGATCAGTACTTCCGCGACATCGAGATCGATCCCGACGAGTACATGCCACCCGACGTGGCACGCGAGCTGATCATGGCTCTCCCGCCGGGGCTTCAGTTGCCGCTGCGCGCTCTCCTCGACGCAGCCTCGAAGACCGAGTGAGCGCGCCGGTTCCCGTCACGGTGCTGACCGGCTTCCTCGGAGCCGGGAAGACGACCCTCCTCAACCGCATCCTGTCCGGTGACCACGGTCTGGCGATCGGGGTTCTCGTCAACGACTTCGGATCGGTCAACATCGACGAGCGACTGATCGTCGGCATGGATGATCAGACGATCTCGCTGGCCAACGGCTGCGTGTGCTGTCAGATCGACACCGAACTCGTGGACGCAGTGGCCTCGCTGATCGCCCGTCCGGAACGCTTGGAGTACATCGTCCTCGAAGCAAGTGGTGTTGCCGATCCGATGGGGATTGCCATGACGCTCGGCAACGACCGGGTCAGTGACCAGGTTCGACTCGACGCCATCGTCTCCGTCGTTGACGTCGAACAAGTCTTCGACCTCCCGGAACTACTCGACCTCAAACTCCGCCAGGTCGGGTTCTCCGACATCGTGCTGCTGAACAAGGTCGACCTCGTCGCCCCCGACCAACTCCGAGAAGTGCACGACTGGATCGACGAACGCATCCCACGGGTACGCAAGATCGAAACCTCCCACTGTGATGTTGCTCTCGACCTCATCCTCGGTGTCGGGAAGTTCGCGGCCACGGACACCGACACACGCCCCGAACCTCCACACGCGCACACCACCACAGCATTCCGTTCGCACACCTACACCACCGACTGTCAGATCGCGATCGACTTGCTGCGCACAGCCATCAAGCGACTCCCCGCTTACGTCGTCCGCTGCAAGGGAGTCATTGCGACACGCGAACGCCCGGACCACCAGACGGTGCTGCAGTCGGTCGGACGACGATCGACGATCGAAACTGGCCAACCGTGGGGAGACCGAACACCCCGCAGCGACATCGTGATCATCGGTACGACCGCAGACTTCGACACCGCCGAACTCGACCGCCTACTCGACGCCTGCCAGTCGTAGCGCATCCAACCGCACGACCCGGACCCGCAGGTCGGAGCGCGTGTCCCCTCCACCCGACGGTCGAGGTCCAGCGGTACGCCACCGATCGTCCTGATACACGGGTGCTCGCGAGGGCACATCTCGGCCATCGAGGTGACCTGGTGGTGCGGTCAGGAGCCAGGCGGTGGAGCTGGTCGCCGTCGAGTGCTGACGATCGCCTCTTCCGTGCCGCCACGGGGGGTGCGATCCTGAGGCTGGAAGCGGAGGTGAGGCCGATGCGCCACGAAACGCTGCACCAACGAACGGGCTCCCACTCGGATTCGGTTCTGGGTCGGGTCGTGACGGGAGGTGTTCTCGGCGGGCTCCCCGGACTGCTCCTCATCGCCGTACCGGTCGTGTTGGCCGCGCTCGACCTGATCACCGCCGATCAATCCCAGATCGGGTTCCTCGGCGTGCCGCTGATGGTCCTCGGCATCTTCATCGGAATCGTCCTTGGCGCCGGCGGCCGCGAGTGCTCGGGTGCCGTCATCGGTGGTGTCGGGGCCGGGCTGGTACTCGGCGTGATCGTGGGCGGCGTGTTGGCCGCGAATGGGGTGCTGCCGGGACTGTGGCTGGTCGTCGTTGCTGCTGGCATGATCGGCGGAGGCGCCGTAGGGGCGCTCCGATCCGGCCGATCGCACACGTCGTAGATTGCCGGTCCGCTCGATCCGACACTGCGTCCCCTTCGGCGCCGCCGCTCCCACCAACGGGTGCCATCGTGCCGACATGCATCGGGTCGCCGATGTGATTTCTCGGTCAGCGCCAACGGTCGCGTGGCCGGCGAGGAGGATCACCACACGCGGGAGCGCGTGCAGAGCGAGGACCAGCCAGGTCACAGGCGGCGTCGCTGCATCGAGGGATGCATGAGGAATTCACCAATCAAATAGCTATTTCGTAACATACCTTTTATGATGTCGGCATGAACGGTGATCTGTTGCCTGAACCGCCGATCGCCGATCTCGTTGTCTACGAGCGTGCGGGCGGTCTGGATGGCCTGCGCGCCGCCCGCTCGCTGGCACCGTCGGACGTGATCGATGTCATCGGACGGGCCGGGATCCGCGGGCGGGGTGGCGCCGGCTTTCCCGCCGGTCGCAAGTGGGCCGGTGTCCTGGCGTCGGTCGGTCCCGACGACGAGTGCTTCGTCGTCGTCAACGCGGCCGAGGGTGAGCCGGGCACCTTCAAGGACCGTGCGCTGCTGCGGGCCAACCCCTACGCCGTGCTGGAGGGGGCGTTGATCGCGGCGCACGCCGTCCGGGCCCGCCGGGTGGTGTTCGCCACCAAGGCGAAGTACCTCGACGTGGTCGACCGGGTTCGCGGCGCACTCGTCGAGCTCGAGGTGGCCGGGTGGCTCGATGGGCTCGACGTGTCGATCGTCGAGGGGCCGGACCACTACCTGTTCGGCGAGGAGACGGCGCTGCTCGAGGTGATCGAGGGCGAGGACCCGCTGCCCCGGCAGATCCCGCCCTACCTCCACGGGCTCTACACCACCGGCCCCCAGCTCGGGTGGTCGGCCGGCATCGACGACTCGCCTGGTGGGCCGGCGACGCCGAGCTCCAATCCGGCCGTCGTCAACAATGCCGAGACCCTCGCCCATGTCGCCCTCGTGTGCCGGCACGGCGTCGAGTGGTACCGGGCGTTCGGGACCGACGAGTCGCCCGGACCGACGATCGTCACCGTGACCGGGGACGTGCAGCAGGCCGCCGTCGGCGCTGTCCCCCTCGGGCGCCCACTGCGGGACCTGATCGACGACCTCGCCGGCGGCC
>CBFCWZ010000225.1:0-6176 GCA_965601935.1 uncultured Ilumatobacteraceae bacterium | reverse complement strand
CAGCGCTCCACGCCGGCGAACCGGCCTGCAGCTTCCCAAGCTGGTGACGCTGGTTCGATTCCCGTCATCCGCTCTCTGGACTGGCCGGGGCGAGAGGCCCGGCCATTCGCCGCTCTCGCCGTCGGCCCTGGCGCCGGCATGCTCGTGTGGGCTGGTCGTTCGCCGAAACGCGCCCCAGACCCCACGACAGCGGGCGCCAACGCCTCGACGCCGAAGCGCATCAAGTGATGCAGTATGATGCAGCCGTGCGCACCACCGTGGACATCGACCCGGACCTCCATGCCGAGGCGCTCAGGGAGGCAGCGCGAGAGCGCATCTCCATGAGCGCGCTCGTCAATGAGGCCCTGCGCCAGGTCCTTCGCCCGGTACCACCCGTAGAACGCGATCCGGACACGGGACTCGGCGTGATCTCGATCGGTCGTCCCGTCTCCGCCGACGAGGTCGCCGATGTCATCCACGACTGACATTGCATCCGAGGCAATCCTTCTCGACGCCAACGTGCTCATCGCTGCGAGTGTCCGAGACCACGAGCACCACACACGCGCCCGGGCCTGGCTCTCCGGCGGCCATCGGTTCGCCACCTGCCCGTCGACCCAGGGTTCGCTGATTCGATTCATCGTGAGGGTTGCCTCCGTCGATCATGCGCTCGACGCACTCTCGATGCTGGCTGCGAGCGCTCGACATGAGTTCTGGCCGGATACGGCGCCGTATGACGCAACGGTGCTCCGCAACGTCACCGGGCACCGTCAGGTCACCGACGCCTACCTGGCCGCGTTGGCGGCCAACCGTCAGAGTCGCCTCGCCACGTTCGACCGCGGCCTCTCGCTGCTGAGACCCGACGTCGTCGAACTGGTCGACTGACCACAGCACGCACGCACCACCCGGGGGGATGCCGACGGCGACGAACGGGCCGTAGTCGGAACGGTCACTGAGATCGGGTCCCTCGTACGGCCGACCGCGCTCGTCGTAGAAGTCCTCGAAGAACCCTTCGATCTCGGCGGAGCCCACGGGTCCTGGGCCGAGCAGTCAGTCCGGCTCCGCCGTCGAAGGGTCGTGGATCAACTGCCGCCGTGCACCGGCTCCACCTCGTGCCAATGTTCGATGATCCGGCCGTGCTCGAGCCGGAAGACGTCGAGGACGTTCACGTCGACGTCGCCCTGACGGGCGGCACAGAGCGTTGCGACGAAGTTCCCGTCGCCGACGAGGACAACGAGTTCGCGGTAGTCCAGCGGGCGGTGCTTCTTCTTCGAGACTCGCCGGAACCACCCGCCCTCGTCCTGGTAGTTCGCGCAGTGCTCGATGAGCGGATCGACGACAAGCGCGGCGGCGCCGTCGCGTGCTCCCTTCCCGATGACCATGTCCTCCAGCACAGTTCGCACGACCCCCTTGTTCTCCTCGGTTCTGCTGGTCTCGGTCACCTCACCGGGACCGTCGATCGGCGTCCGTTGCATGTGGGCGTCGTGGGTGTAGGGCGCGATGACTCCCCATCGTCCGACGATCCGGTCGTCGTCGTCGGTGGTGAAGAAGATGCCCGCCACTCGCTCCGTTTCCCCCTGGTCGAGGCTCTCGAAGACGTGGAGGAACACGTAGGGAGCGTCCTCCAACGCACGCGCGACGCGCACATACCGCGACGGGTGCAGCTCGATGAACTGCTCAGTGCGCTCGACCAGTTCGTCACGGCTCAGAAGAGCGCTGGAGCGGTGATCCTCGAACCGGTCGCCGACATACGTCGCGGCAGCAGAGTGTGGGCGACCATCGCGGTACGCGCCGAGATAGAACGCCACGACGTTGTCGCGCTTGTTACCGAAGTCGGTGTGCCCGGCATAGAGCTCCTCGACAGCGGCGTCGTACTCCTCGTCGTCGAGCACCTCCGCCTCCGGCTCATCGGCGAGCGGGTCCTCGATCTCCTCGGTCGGTGCCGACCCGCCTCCGTCGACTTCCTTCTGGTCGCCGTTCTGTTCCTTGAGACCGGTCGCCCGGCGCGCCGCTCGAACGCACTGCGAGATGCTGTGCCAGATGTGCTCGTCACCGAGCAACTCGAGGAACCCCGCGTTCTCGAGGACACTGGACACCGGGTTGATGACCCGGGCGAGATAGAGCTTCACCCCGCGCCCCTCCAGCTCCCCGTGGAGATGCTCGAGCATGTCGGTGCTCGTGGACTCCATCTGTGACGTCGCTTCGAGGTCGAGGACGAGGGCACGGGTGTCGGGTCGCTGGTCGACCTCGTTCAGCAGACGATCCTCGATCGCCATCGCGTTCGCCCAGAACAAGGGAACATCGAGCCGGACCACGACGATGCCCGGAACCGTGCGCCGCGTGGTGTGACCGCGCATGCGTCCCCACGCCGCCTTCTCCCCGCTGATCCTGCCGAGGACCTCCATGCGTGGGGCGCTCGACCGATAGATGATCGCCATCAGCGATGTCACGATCGCGATCCCCAACCCCGGGAGAGGGCCGAACAGCACCACCCCTCCGATCCCGACCATCGCCGCCACGAAGTCGGCCCGACGCACACGGCGGTAGCGCTGCAGTGCCACGAGATCCATCAGCCCCCAGACCGCGGCGATCACGATCGCACTGAGGACAGCGAGCGGGAGGGCGGTGAAGAACCAGGTGAACGCCATCAGTACCACCACCACGAGGCCCGCCGCCGCCAGCCCGCTCACCTGGCTCGCACTCCCGGACTGCTCGGCCGCGGCCGTCTTCGAGAGACTGCCGGCCACGCCGAGACCGCCCGACAGACCGGCCCCGACGTTCGCCGCGCCCATGCCCACGAGCTCGCGCTCGGTCTCGACCCGGTACCCACCACGGGTCGCGAAGAGCCGGGTTGCGGCGAGACCCTCGGCCAAGGCCACCAGAGCGAGCATGGCACCCCCGACGATCACCGCGCCGAGATCGTCCTGCGGGATCAACGGCAGCCCGATCGGCGGCAGACCGCTCGGCACGTCGCCGACCGTGGCGACACCTTCGTCCTCGAGATCGAACACCTTCGCCGCCACGACCGCGGCGATCAGCGTGACGATGCCCCACGGCACCTTCGGGTTCAACCAGCGGCCACCGAACAACACGAGGAGCGCCACACCGCCGACCAACGTCGTCAGGACGTGCGCGTCACCGATGTCCTGGAGCGTGCGCACGAACACGCCGAGCAGATCACCTGGGGGCTTCGGGAGCCCGAGCAACGTGGGGAGCTCGCCGATGACGATGGTCAAGGTGAGGCCGAAGACGAAGCCGGTGACGATTGGTTTGTTCAGGAACTCTGCGACCCACGCGATTCGAAGGAGCCCGGTTGCGATCAGCACGATTCCGGCCGCGATCGCCAGCGCCGAGGTGATGGCAACCGTGTCCTCCGGGTTGTCGCGGGCGATGTCGGCCACGAGCGAGCCCGACACGATGGCCACGGTCGACGCCGGACCGACGATCAGCTGCGGCGACGAGCCGAGCACGGCGTAGGCGAGAAGGGCGAGTGGCACCGCGTACAGACCGACCTCGACCGGCACCCCGGCGATCCGCGCGTAGCCGAGCGATTGCGGCACCATCAATGCAGCCACGATCGCACCGGCGAGAAGGTCGCCCTTCAGCCGGCTGCGCTCGTAGCGAGGCAGCCAGGTCAGGATCGGGATCGAGCTGACGGCCCGCCGCCTCCATCCGCTGTGTTCCGAGGTCATGCGATTCACCAGGGGCCCCGGAACGCACCGTAACGCACGGCGACGACCCACCGGGACGGGCAACGCGGCGCCCCGATTGCAGCAGAGCAGCGGGATCCTCCCTCCTCACTCCCTCCCCACTGCTTCCTCGGCGAGACATCGGCACCGAGCGCTGGCCTTCGCGGGGCCGGGAGCACATACTTGGAGTGGCGCCGTGGTCGGCCACTGGCCGCGCGGCGTCGACGACATCATGGCGACGGTCAGCTTGAGACACCTGAGCAAGGTCTACGAAGGGACAACCCCGGCGGTCGACCGCGTCACTCTCGATGTCGACGAGGGCGAGTTCTTCGTGCTTCTCGGGCCGTCCGGGTGCGGCAAGTCGACCGTGTTGCGCATGGTCGCGGGACTCGAGAGCGTGTCCGGTGGTGAGGTGTGGATCGACGGCGTGCTGGCGAACACGGTGCAGCCATGTGAGCGCGACATCGCAATGGTGTTCCAGACCGGTGCGTTGTATCCGCACATGACGGTGGCGGAGAACATCGGGTTCCCGCTCCACCTCGCCCGCGAAGGGCGCCGACTGACGAGGAGACGGGTGCGGGAGGCCGCGGCACTTCTGGGAGTCACGGATCTGCTGCAGCGGCGCCCCTCCCAACTGTCTGGCGGACAGCGGCAACGGGTTGCTCTCGGGCGGGCGATCGTCCGTCACCCGCGGTTGTTCCTGATGGACGAGCCGATGTCGAATCTGGACGCGGGGCTCCGGGCCGAGATCCGTTCCGACATCGCCCGGCTCCAGCGACGGCTCGGAACCACGACGATCTACGTGACCCACGACCAGGTCGAGGCGATGACGATGGGCGACCGGATCGCGGTCCTGCGCGACGGTCGCGTCGTCCAGTCCGGTCGCCCACTCGATGTCTACGAGGCGCCGCTCGACCTGTTCGTGGCGACCTTCCTCGGCTTCCCTTCGATGGGTCTCGTCAAGGCGCGCGTCGTGGACGCGGACGGCAGCCTCGGTCTCGAGATCGGGAGCACTGTGCTCCCACTTCCGGAACGGGTGCACCGGCGACTCCCGGGCCTGGATGCTCTGGTCGGGCGCGAGGTCGTGATGGGAGTTCGCGCAGAGGACGTTCGTGTCGACGGCACAGCTGACCTGATCGGCAGCGCGGTTCACGTCGATCAACTCGGTCACCAGCAGGTGGTGCACGTGCAACTCGACGCCGAAGGTGTCGTCCCCACGGACTTCGGCATCGAACTGGACCGTGAGCGCGACACCTTCGCAATCCTCGACGAGGTCGGTCACCACGTCGACATCTGGGAGCCCCTGCCTCTTCACATCGACCTCGGCAAGGTCCATCTGTTCGACCTCCACACCGGGGCCGCCCTGACCCGCGCTGCTGCGTAGACGCACATCGGGCGAGTACCTTGACGAATCGAGTGCGACGCTTCTCCGGCCAGACCATTCGTGCGTTCGTGCCCGAGGAGCGGCGCGCGTACCAGCCCGCCCGGGTGTATCCGTCGGTGTTCACCGCGCGTCAGTGTGACCGGATCATCGAGCAGGCGGTGGGCCTCGCGACCGAGGCCGCCCACGTCGGTGTCGCCGACGAAGAAGTCGAACACGATCAAGGGATCCGCCGCTCGCGCATTGCGTGGATCCCGGCGGAGGAACCGTTCATCTGGATCTGCGACAAACTCACTGCGGTGGTCCGCCGCGCCAATCGCATCTACGACTTCGACCTCATCGGCTTCACGGAGGACCTGCAGTTCACGGAGTACGAGGGCGCGGGAGCGCACTACACCTGGCACCAGGACGGCCTCGACGGTGAGCTGGCGGGACGCAAGCTGTCGCTGGTCGTCCAGTTGTCCGACCCTGACGACTACGAGGGAGGCGACCTCGAACTCTTTGCCATGGACGGCGTCGAGGACGAGGACACGGCGGACTGGCGCACGACTGCACGCCAACGCGGGAGCGTCGTCGCGTTCCCGTCGTTCGAGTACCACCGAGTCACGCCACTCGTGTCGGGGACGCGACGTTCGCTCGTTTCCTGGGTCGGCGGACCAGCGTTCCGCTAGTGCCGTGACCATGGTGGAGCGTGGGAGATCACACATCGGCCGGAGCAGGTCGAACGCTGCTCTCTGAGCGCCCGTCCGGGTCAGATCGACCCGGGCACGCGGACCTCGCCGACGAGCCCGGCGGCGACGTCGATCGAGTCACCGGCATCGTCGCGGAGCTCCCGCTCTGGGCGAACCGACCGTGCCGACCCCGCTCATCGCAGTTCCGTCACCGTCGGCGAGGCGGTGACGAGGTCCGCGCCGTGCTCACCGGGCGGGGCGTCGAGTGAGACGCCGCGCAGGCTGGTGTGGTAGCCGAGGACGATGGCCGCGCCGAGCGCGATGACGACGAGGCACATCAGCACATAGTCGATCGCCAGCTCGACGGTGCGGAGGTCGGACTCCCGAAACGTCAGGAAGAGCACGACCGCTGCTGCGGCGACCGCGCCGACCCACGCAGCCGCCGCAGCAGCCGGTGTG
>CBFCWZ010000224.1:0-6197 GCA_965601935.1 uncultured Ilumatobacteraceae bacterium | reverse complement strand
CGGTCGTCGTGTGCGTCGCGGATCTCGTCGGATCGGCGCAGGATTCCCGACGCAAACGTCAACGGCGGACCCGAGTTGAGCGGTGGCGGCGGTGCTGGGAGGATCATCGTCGTGATCGATCGCGACATCAAGCAGTGCCTCGGGCAGATGATGAAGGGCGTCCAGGTGATCGGCGCCACGCACGGGGGCCTGACCCGGGCCTACACCAGCCACTGGTTGAGCCAGGTCAGCTTCGAGGAGCCGATCGTGATGGCGAGCGTGTCGCCGAAGCACGACACGTTCGCACTCATCGAGGCGTCGGGTGAGTTCGCCGTGAGCATCCTGGCCGCCGACCAGATCGTGGAGGGCCAGTACTTCAGCTATCCCGGACGCAAGTTCAAGTACGTGGCCCCGGAGTACCTCGTGCCGTGGCCCGATGATCCGGACGGGCCGCCGGTGGTACCGAACTCGATCGCCTGGATGCGCTGTGAGATCTTCCAGCGGATGACGATGGAGGACCACGAGCTGTTCTTCGCCAGGGTCCGTTCGACCGTGGCGAAGCGCCTCAAGGAGCCGCCGATGCTCTACTCGAGTCGCCTCGGGTGGCGAGCCACGGGGGAGAAGGCCAGGGAGCCCGGCGTGAGCATCCGGGACCAGCTCCTGGCCCGAGTCGAGGCCGCCGAAACCTGACAGTTACCGTCCGAGCCATGACCGCCACGGACACCCCGACCCTGAGCGCCGACGAGCAGCGCGTCAGCGGACTCCTCGACGACCTGTTGGAGAGCTTCCCGCCCGAGTCGACCCATCCGGTCGCCTTCCTCGGTGAGCAGTTCGACCGAGGACTGGCCTGGGTCCACTTCGACGAAGGGAGCGGTGGGCTCGGTCTGAGCCCGAAGCTGCAGCGGATGATCAACGAGCGCACGTCGGCTGCCGGCGCTCCGAACCCCAACTACCGCAACCCCATCGGATACGGAATGTGCGGACCGACCGTGGCCGTGTGGGGGAGCGAGGAGCAGAAGCAGCGCTACCTGCGCCCGCTGTTCACCGGCGAGGAGATCTGGTGCCAGTTGTTCTCCGAGCCCGGTTCGGGTTCGGACTTTGCCGGCCTCTCCGCCACGGGGATCCAGGACGGTGAGGAGTGGATCTGCAACGGCCAGAAGGTGTGGACCACGCTGGCCCACCTGTCCAAGTGGGGTCTTCTCGTCGTGCGCACCGACCCGCAGGCGGTGAAACATGCCGGTCTGACCGCCTTCGTGGTCGACATGCAGGACCCGACGGTCGAGGTCCGACCACTGCGGCAGATGACCGGTGAGGCCGAGTTCAACGAAGTGTTCTTCTCCGACACACGGATCCCCGCAGGCGAGATGCTCGGCTCGCCAGGTGACGGGTGGCGGGTGTCGCTGACCACGCTCATGAACGAGCGGGTGTCGATCGGAGGCACGATCCCGCCCAAGGGATCGGGCACGATCGCCGCGCTCGTGGACGCCTGGCAGGCGCTCGACGAGGAGGCGAGGGACGCCGCGACCCTCGATGAGGTGATGTCGCTGTGGTGCCGTGCCGAGGTGCTGCGCCTCACCAACCTCCGCGCCAGCCAGAACCGCAAGAAGGGGGACCCCGGCCCCGAGGGTTCGATCGGCAAGATGGCCTCGGCCGATCTCAACAAGGACGTGTACGCCGCGACGATGAACCTCATGGGCGCCGAGGGCATGCTCTACGGCTCGTTCGAGATGATCCGGCCCGAGACGGCGATGGACTCCGACTCGTTGCAGAAGGCGTTCCTGCGGTCGCGGGCCAATTCGATCGAGGGAGGCACCACCGAGGTGATGAAGAACATCCTCGGCGAGCGCGTCCTCGGCCTCCCCGGCGACGTACGCGTCGACCGCGAAGTGCCGTGGAGCGAGGTTCCCCGGAACTAATCCGACAGTTCGGCGTTGAGGGCGGCGAGTGCCGCGCTGGCGCCGAGGGTGCGGTCGTCCATCGACGGACGGTCGAGGAGGCTGCCCCCGAGCAGCGCCGTCGACGCGTCTTCGATGGCGCCCTGGAGCTCCCGGATGTTGCGCGGGGGAGGGAAGTACTCGTCCTCGTCGGTGACGGTGACGATCTCCACACCGAACTCGGGATCGAGGAAGGCGAGCAGTTCCTCCACCAGTTCGTCGGGCGCGGACGCCCCGGCGGTGACCCCGACGGTTCCGCTGAGGCCGGTGGGGACCTCACCCGCGCCGTTGACCCGGTACACGTGCTCGCAGCCCTTCTCTCTCGCCAGCTTCTCGAGGGCACGCGTGTTGGAGCTGTTCGCCGAGCCGAGCACCACGATCGAGTCGCATCGGCCCGCCAGTTCCTCGAGTGCCGCCTGGCGATTGGTGGTGGCGAAACAGAGGTCGCTGCGCCCCGGTGTCCACACGTCGGGGTAGCGGTCTTTCACGGCGACAGCGACCTCGCTCCAGTCGCGGTGGGAGAGGGTGGTCTGGGCGAGGAGGGCGACCGGCTGCTCGGTCGGCTCGAGAGCGTCGACCTCGTCGACGGACTCGACGCGGTCGATGGCGTCGGGAGCCACGGCCATCGTGCCGACGGCCTCTTCGTGTCCCTCGTGGCCGACGTAGACGATCCGGTAGCCCTTCCCGGCGCGCACCTTCACCTCGTGGTGCACCTTCGTGACGAGCGGGCAGACCGAATCGACGACGAACGACCCGCGGGCGCGGGCGGCCTCGACGACCTGGGGAGCGGAACCGTGGGCCGACAACATGATCGGGCTGCCCGGCGGAACCTCGGCGATGTCGTCGACGAACACCACTCCCTGCTCCTCGAAGCGCTTCACCACCAGCTGGTTGTGGACGATCTCGTGGTAGCAGTAGACGGGCGCCGGGAAGCTGCGGACCATCCAGACGAGAGCCTTGATGGCCATCTCCACGCCGGCGCAGAACCCTCGTGGGTCGGCCAGGAGTACCCGGTCGACCGAGGACCCCTCGCTCGCTGTGGCGGCAACGAGGTCGACCAAGGGGGCCGGTGGCTCGTCCGGACTCGAGGGCTCGTCAGTCATGGTCGGCCCAAATCTACCCGTGGTGTACCACCGGTAGCCTGAACGGGCCATGCCCCCGGTCAACACTCCCTCGCGATCGCTCGCGCCCGTCGTCGCTGCGATCCGGCCCGATGGTGCCGCCGCGCGCGCCGGGGTGGCCCAAGGAGATGAGATCCTGCGCGTCGACGGTGAGTCGCCCCGCGACATCATCGAGTGGCGATTCGCCACCGACGAGGCCGACATCGAGCTGGAGGTGCGCCGCGGGGGAGTGGAGCTCACCATTCCCGTGTCGAAGAGGGCCGGCGAGCCACTCGGCCTGGAGGTGTCGAGTGCAGTGTTCGACCGGGTGCGGACCTGCGACAACCACTGCGAGTTCTGCTTCATCTACCAGTTGCCGAAGGGTATGCGCCGCAGCCTCTACCTGAAGGACGACGACTACCGGCTCAGCTTCCTGTACGGGAACTTCACCACGCTCACCCGTTTCACCGAGGCCGATCTCGAGCGGGTCGTGACCGAGCGCCTCTCCCCACTGCACGTGAGCATCCACGCCACCGACCCCGCCGTGCGCAGCCAGATGCTGAAGAACCCCCGCGGCGGGATGAGCCTCCGATGGCTACGGGCGCTGCTCGATCACGGGATCACGGTGCGGGGCCAGATCGTCGTGTGCCCCGAGGTGAACGACGGCAGCATCTTCGACGACACGATGGCGGGCATCCTCGACGAGTATCCCGAACTCGACTCGGTGGCCGTCGTGCCGCTGGGCGTGTCCAAGTTCAACCCCGAGGCGGCGATGCGCCCCCACACACCAGACGAGGCATGTGCCGTGGTCGATGCGGTCGCCGACTGGCAGGACGTGTTCGCCGCCACCCTGGGCCACCGGATGGTGTTCGCCGCCGACGAGTACTACGTGATGGCCGATCGCCCGTTCCCGCCTACCGAGCACTACGGCGGCTTCCCCATGCACGAAGACGGCATCGGCATGGCGCGTACGTTCGAACTCGAGTTCCACGGCGAGGCCGCCACGGCGACCGGCACCCAACGCGGCTTCTTCGCAGCCGCCGATGCGCCACCCAACCCGGCCGCCTACACCGGCTTGCGGAGCACCGGCCTCTCCGAAGGGGTGACTGCGCCCGTGCAGTTGCGGGCCTCGCGCACCGCGCCCGTCGCGGTGCTGACCGGTGAGCTGGGTGCGCCGGTCGTGGGCCCGCTCGTGGCAGAGCACGGACGGCCCGACGCACGGGTGGTGACCGTGCGCAACGAGTTCTTCGGTGGCAACACCGGAGTCACGGGCTTGATGACGGGAGAGGACCTGAGCCGTGTGCTCGCCGAGCAGCCGGAGGGGCACAGGTATCTGCTGCCCGACGTGTGTCTGAGCGACGACGGCCGCTTCCTCGACGGGCTGACGGCCGACGATCTGCCCCGCCCGGTGGAGATCGTGACCACCGACGGGTTCGCGCTGCGGGAGGCGCTGGAGACGAGTGGAGTGAGAGAGGAAGCGCGATGAGTGACGACACGACGACGTCCGGCGGACCCACAGTGGTGATCGTGGGACGGCCGAACGTGGGCAAGAGCACCTTGTTCAACCGGATCATCGGGAGCCAGCAGGCGATCGTCGAGGACCGCCCCGGCATCACCCGGGACCGCAAGACGCTGGACGCCGAATGGCTCGACGTGCCGTTCCGCCTGGTCGACACGGGTGGCTGGATGCCCGGTGGTGACCAGCTCGACGAGAAAGTCAGCCGGCAGGTGGAAACCGCGGTACAGGACGCCGACGTGGTGCTGTTCGTGGTGGACGCGTCGGTCGGGATGACCGACGACGACCAGGCGATCGCCAACTGGCTCCGCCGAACGCGTACGGACGTGATGGTGATTGCCAACAAGGCCGACAACGACCGCCGCGAGACCGACATGTGGGAGTTTCTGGGCCTCGGCCTGGGCGACCCGTACCCGATTTCCGCTCTGCACGGCCGCCGGGCCGGAGACCTGCTGGACATCGTCATCGACCGGTTCCCCGGGCGATCGGGCAGGGGAGCCGATGACGATGCCCTCGACGGCTTCGACGTGGAGGTCGGCGCGACGTGGGACGACAACGAGGTGAAGCCCCCGCGCGTGGCGATCGTCGGCCGCCCGAACGTGGGCAAGAGCACGCTCTTCAACCAACTGGTGGGGGAGGACCGGGCGGTCGTGCACGACCTGGCGGGAACGACACGCGACTCCATCGACACTCTCGTCGAGACCGAGGACGGGCCCATGGTGTTCGTCGACACCGCAGGCATGCGCCGGAAGGGCAAGATCGACGATTCGACCGAGTACTACTCGCTCGTCAGGGCGCTGCGGGCGATCGACGACGCAGATGTGGCGCTCCTCGTGATCGACGCCACCGAAGGCGTCACCAGTCAGGACCAGCGATTGGCCGAACGGATCGATGCCTCGGGCTGCCCGATCCTGCTCGTGCTCAACAAGTGGGAGCTCGTCTCGTCGGATGACCGGCTTTACGTCATGACGGAATTGAAGCGCCGCCTCGCCTTCCTGGGGGAGGCCCCTGTCCTCAAGATCTCGGCGCTCTCCGGCAAGAACGTGCACAAGTTGCGGCCCCACCTGCAGGAGTCGATCGCGCAGTATCACACCCGTGTCCCCACCAAGGACATCAACCGGGTGGTTGCTGCCGCCCAGCAGCGGCAGCCGGCGGCGAAAGGGGCCAAGATCCTCTATGCCGTGCAGGGTGCGACCGACCCGCCGACGTTCACCCTGTTCGTGAACAAGGAGCTGGCGGCCCCCTACATGCGGTACATCGAGCGCACGATCCGGGAGGAGTTCTCTCTCGGTTCGACCGCGATGAAGCTCCGCGTACGGAAGCGCTCCTGAATCCGGTTCACTGGACCGCGCATGCCCTGGTGTGAGGAGTGCTCCAAGTACCTGACCCCCAACTCGATGACCGATGAGGGGAACTGTCCGAAGTGCGGCGCGCACATCGCCGATTCGGTCCAGCCCGTCGGCGACGAGGAGAAGGCTCCTTGGCACTTCAAGCTGCTGGTGGCGGGCGTGGTGGTCTACCTCGGGTGGCGCATCGTCGACTGGATCGCCTGACGCAGTGCTGTCGAGTGCCGCGCCGACGGATCGGAGCCGGGAACTCGGTCAGGCGGCGTTCTGCACACGCTGTTCCTCCCAGCGCCGGCGGATCGGGCTGCGGAGTGGAGGCGGG
>CBFCWZ010000223.1:0-6215 GCA_965601935.1 uncultured Ilumatobacteraceae bacterium | reverse complement strand
CCGACGAGCATCGCGGAGCCGGATCACGGTGCTGCGATTGGTGATCTCGACCACCTCGCCCACCACATCGTCGACGGCGATCTCGTCGCCGATGTCGAACGCCGGCCGGGTCACGAGCGCGGCGCTGGCGCCCAGCCCTTCCAGCACGGGACGCGCCGCGAGCACCGCGATCAGGCCGGTCGCCAACAGAACGATCGTCAGCCACCCGATGTCCACCCCGAGGATGCTGAGGGCCCACCCGACCGAGACCGCGGCCACCAGCACCTGCGCGATGCGGGCACCGAGGCCGACGAACTCGCGGGTCTGATCCTGCAGCTTCCCCAGCCGTCGGCGGCGCCAGCGGCCGATGAGGTAGGCGCTCACGAACCCGACGCCGAGTACCGCGACGGCGATCAAGAGCTCCTCGCCCGACACTGCCTGACCTCCGGTGAGGGCGTCGTCGATCGCACCCCAATCGACCTGCCAGATCACCCGTCGCCTCTCCTGCGATAGGCGTCGACGGCATCGTCGACCTCGAGGAAGACCGCCTCAGGACCGAGGCGGTCGAGCATCCCCGAACGCTCCAGCATGTCGATCACCGGCTGCCGGACCCGGGCCATCGTGACGCCGACATCCGCGGCGGCGAGGTCGTCGAGCAACTCGTCGAGCTGCTGGACCGCCGTGGTGTCGATGTCGGAGACACCTTCCAAGTCGAGCACCAGCGCGGTGGCGGCCGGGTCGGACTCGAGCAGCCGCCGTGTCACGTCGCGGACGAAGAAGGCGGCGTTGGCGAAGAACAGTTCGTCGTCGATGCGGTAGATCAGCAGCCCGGGCAGCGGGTGGGCGTCGGGGTTGCGGTCGACGTCGCGGAACGTGTCGGTCCCCTCGATCTGCCCCAGCTCGGCGGTGTGGGGGCGGACCACCCGGGCCAGCGCGACGATCAGCGAGAGCCCGATGGCGAAGGCGATCCCTCCGAGCATCCCGAGCACGAGAACCGCAGCCACGGTGATCGTGCCGAGCCAGAACTCCGATCGCCGGATCCGCCAGAGTGCCTTGAAGTCATCGAGCGCGAACAGGCCGAGCCCGGCGACGATCACGATCCCGGCCAGCACGGCGTCGGGCAGCCGCTCGAACAGTCCGGTCAGGAACAGCAACGTCACCAGCACCAGCACGGCACAGACCAGCCCGACCAGGTTGCTCTTCCCGCCGGCGTCGGCCTGGACGAAGCTGCGCGACTGGCTGCCGTTGACGGGGATCCCCTGGAGCAGACCCGACCCGAGGTTGGCGGCCCCGACGGCCAGGAACTCCTGGTCGGCGTCGAGGCTGTAGCCACCGACGCTGGACAGTGACCGGGCAGTCAGGAAGCTGTCGGGATAGGCGAGCAGTGCGATGCCCAGTGCCGGAAGCAGGAGCTGGGTGAACTGGTCGAACGACACGTTGGGCACGCCGGGGACAGGCACACCCGACTCGATGTCGCCGACCACAGCGACACCCTCCTCGTCGAGGTCGAAGGCGACGACGAGCACGATGCCGAGCGCGACCGCCACGAGCGGGGCGGGGACCTTCGGCAGGAGCCGGCGCAGCCCCAACACGAGCACCACGGTCGACAGCCCGATGACCGTGGTCAGCCCGTCGGCGTCGCCGAGGTTGCGCACCACCGCACCGATGTCGGTCGTGTAGAGGCTGGTGTCGATGTCGAGCCCGAACAGCGACTCGAGCTGGCTGATCACGATGATGATGCCCGACCCGAAGACGTAGCCGGCGAGGATCGGACGGGAAAGGAACTCGCTGATGAACCCGAGCCGGAAGACGAAACCGAGGACGCACCACCCCCCGACCAACAGCGCGGCGAGGGACGTCAGCTCGATGATGTCGTCGGGATCGACGACGAGTGGGGCGACCGCCGCCGCGGCCATCAACGCCACGGTCGACTCGGCACCCATGTTGAGGTCGCGGCACGTGCCGAACAGTGCGTACAGCACCAGGGCGCCGACGGCTGCGTAGAGGCCGTGGACCGACGGAACGCCGGCGAGGGTGGCATAGGCCAATGACTGGGGCACCACGACCGCCCACACCGTGAGCGCCGCGCGGCCGTCGGCCACCGGTGACTGCCGAACTCCGGTGGCGATACTGGCCAGCCCGGGCAGGAAGCGGCGCAGCCCGGTCGGCGGATCGGGAGCCTGCAGCGTCATGCGGATGAACCCGTGCGGGTGGACGGGCCGACGAGTGGGAAGCGGCGGAGGGCGGCGAGCGCGCGGGCGACGTGGTCGCGGCCCGTGTTCGAGCGCGATCGCGTGGTGGGAGTGTGGTCGCCGGTGGGGCTCACCGCCCGCATCAGCTCGGTGAGGGCCTCGTCCATCCCGCCCCCGATCGCTGCGAGCACCTCGGGCGGGAGGTCTCCCTCGTCCCACCGGACATCGGGGGCGACCCCGATCTCCGCCAGCCGATCGAGGATCTCGCGGTCGTCGGCGCTCGGCATCGTGAGCGTGAGCGCGAACGTGGCTGCGGACCAGAAGCCCATGCTCGTCAGAGTGCCGGAATCGACCGGCCACCAGTCGATGGGCGGAGTGGGTGGTGTCGGCGGCCCGCCCGACCATCCGCTCAGCGGTCTCAGACGGCACGAGGTCTGGATCTCGCGGATCGCCGGTTCGTCCGCCTCGGGGATCAGGGCCCATGTCTCGCAGCGCACGAACGAGCCGACCCAGGCCTCGCCGGCGACCACGACGGGAGTGGGCGCTGAGCCCTGGGTCGCCACCTCGTCGACGACGAAGCCCCACAGGTCGGTGACCGTCGTCGTCCGTTCGCATCCGCCCGCAGGGATCGACAGCATCCATGGGCCGGTCCGCACGTCCAGCCAGGCACTCGAGTCGAGGGTGGTGGCGTGGCGCGTCGAGACGTCGCTCTCTTGGGAGACGGTGTGACGGCGGTGGGTCCATCGTCCGAACCCACCCCCGAACACCGGTGACGAGGAGTCGACTGCCTCGGCGTACATGAGCCCGTAGTTCGCAACGAGCGGGAACAGGAACGAGTAGCCCTCCCGGGCGATCGCCCTGGTTCCTGCCGGCGACTGATCCACGTCGACCATTACTGCCCGACGATCAGGTGGGTGCCTAGCCGCATTCGGCGCGTTCGGCACAGCGAACTCGATGCCTCCTCGGGGCTCTGGGCGGACGTCAGCGCGCCGCTGGTGTGACGCCGATGTCGACCGGCAAGGGGTGATCGGGGTCCCAGGTCACGCCGTCGACCTTGGCGCCTCGGGCGTCGCAGCGGCTCGGATCCGTACCGGTGAAGTCGGCGCCGGTGAGGTCGGCGTCGACGAACTGGGTGCCCCATCGCCGGATCATCCTGTGGCCGAAGCGGCGCAGCGTCCGGTCGCGAGGGTCGCCGCGCACGGCCCGCTTCGAGATGACGGCGAGGCTGACCGCGACGATGACGCCGGCGACCCCGCCTTCGGACTGCCCGGTGGCGATCCCGCCCAGCGCGGCGACGACGATGACCGACCAGATCCCGAAGACGCCTCCGACCACCCGGCCCAGCGTGCCGGCGACGATGGCGAGGACGACGAAGACGATGAGTGCCGTCCCCCTGACGAGGACGATCCACTCGAAGTCCTCCCACATCAGATTGGCGGCGATATTGATGGCGACGAGGACGGCATAGAGGATCACGACGATCAGAATCGCGGCGTCGAAGCCCCTCCAGATGAACAAGCCGAGCAGGACGAGAAGGGTCAGGCCGAGGCTGCCGCCCTCGGCAACCTGGTCCCACTCGTCGGAGGTGAAGCGCGTGCGGATCTGGTCGACGCCCCAGCCGATTGCGACGCCGGCGGCGAGCGCGACGAGCAGGCTCACGCCCAAGATCACCAGTCCGATGCGCGGCGCGACCCCGATCGTGGACTCGCGGAAGTTGGCCGAGCGGAGGTTGGCGCCGGTGAAGTCGGCTCCCCGCACGTCCTTGCGCGAGAAGTCGGCCCCTTCCAGGTCCTCGCCCCGGAACGACTGTCTGGCTGCGTCACCGGCCGGTGGTTCGACGCTCACGGGCCGACGATCGCGCCGGCGGCATCTCCTGGCAATCCCGATTCGGCAGACTCCGGGCCCCGGCTCGATGCCTGAGCACCGACGCCGGACCTCCGAATCTCATGGTGGCCGCCGAGTCGCCGCTCTGTGTCGTCCGATCAAGAGCCTGGCGTCGGGTCGCCTGACGGCCCCGACACCCGTCGCCTCGGCTCGGCCATGACGACCGGATAGATGGTCGGCTCGCTGGGCGCGGGCGCAGGTGTTCCGCCGTGGCAGTGCTTCGTCTTGTTCCCGCTGCCACAGGGACAGGGCGCGTTACGCGGCGCAGTGGCCACCTGCGTCTCGAAGTCGGGCTGCTCCTTGCGCATGATCGCCATCACGTCGGACATGGGGCGCCCTGATTCGCGCAACGATGCCATCGTCCTGACCGGTCGGTCGATGTGGGTGAAGAAGTCGTACCAGCCGGCGCACAGGTAGTGCAGCCCGGGTTCACCGTCGGCGGTGACGGCGAAGCGGCTCTTCGGGCATTCGCCATGACAGGCGAAACGCACCTCACACCGTCGACACTGCCCGGGCAGCGTCTCCGACTTGTCGAGCCCGAACCGGCGCTGGGCGTCGCTGCCCAGCAGCTCGACCATCTGGGTGTCGGCGATGTTGCCGAGCCGGTAGTCGGGTTCCACGTAGTGATCGCAGGAGAACACGTCGCCGTTGTGCTCGACCGCGAGCGCGTTGCCACAGTTCTCGTTGAACACGCACATCCCCGACGGCATCCCGAGCCAGTTCCGCACGGCGGCCTCGAACGTCTGGACGTAGACGGTGCCGACGTCGTTGCGAACCCACTCGTCGAAGATCGCCGTCATGAAACGGCCGAACTGCTCCGGTTGCACGGACCGGTCCGTCACCTCGGTGCCCTCGAGGCGGAGGCCGAGGCCGTCGCGGTCGAGGCGCTCCACGACCGGGATCAGCTGGACCCATTCGGTGCCGGCTTCGTCGCGCAGGAACCGGTACACCTCGAGCGGGTAGTCCGCGTTGATCCGGTTGACCGTGGTCAAGATGTTGTACTCGACGCCGTGCTTCTGCAGCAGCCGTAGCCCGCGCATCACGCGGTCGAACGTGCCCCGCCCACTCTTGTTGACCCGGTACGCGTCGTGCAGCTCGCGGGGTCCGTCGAGGCTCAACCCGACCAAGTAGTGGTTGGCGGCGAGGAATTCGCACCACTCGTCGTCGAGCAGCGTGCCGTTGGTCTGCATCGTGTTCTCGAATGTCATCCCCGGCCGACGAAACCGCTCCTGCAGTTCGATCGCTCGGCGGAAGAAATCGAGACCCATCAGCGTCGGCTCGCCGCCCTGCCACGCCACGGTCACCTGTGGCGTCGTGTGTCCCTCGATCAATTGGCGGAGGTACGCGTTCAGGGTCTCGTCGGACATCCGGAACGGACTTCCCGGATACAGCAACTCCTTGTCGAGGAAGAAGCAGTACGTGCAGGCCAGATTGCACACCGCCCCGGTCGGCTTGGCCATCACGTGGAAGCGTGGCTGCGGCGCGGCCGGGGCGGTGGGTGACATCAGTTCGAGTGGACGCCGGACTGCAACTTCTCCAACACCTGGTCGAGGCTGAAGCTGGCGGCCTTCTGGCGAGGAGGGAAGTCCACGAAGGTCTGCAGGAACTCGCCGACGATCTTCTGTGCCGGCGCGAACAGGAACTCGTGTCGGAGGATGGAGTCGTAGTACGTGTTCGACGTGATGTCGGCGTATTCGAACGGATCGGTGCGGAGGTTGAAGATCTTCGGGGTTCGCAGGGTCGTGAACGGGTACATCCACAGGTACAGCGTCCCCTTCACCTCCTGCTCCATGAACACGATCTTCCAGTTGTGGTAGCGCAACGCGACCACGTCACCGTCGTCGGAGAAGTAGATGAATCCCGGCCGCGAGTGCTCGTCGGTCTCTCCGGAGAGGTAGGGGGTCAGGTCGTAGCCGTCGATGTGCACCTTGTAGGTCTTGCCGTTGGCCTCGTAGCCGGTCTTGAGCTTGTCGACCACGTCGGGTTCGCCGGCGGCGCGCACCAGCGTGGGCAGCCAATCGTGTGATCCGACGATCTCGTTGCAGACCGAGTCCGGCTCGACCGTCCCCGGCCAGCGCAGCAGCAGCGGTACACGGTAGGCACCCTCCCAGTTGGTGTTCTTCTCGCTGCGGAACCAGGTGGTGCCGGCGTCGGGCAGCG
>CBFCWZ010000222.1:0-6220 GCA_965601935.1 uncultured Ilumatobacteraceae bacterium | reverse complement strand
CAGCAGGACGACGTCGGTCTCCTCGATCTCCCGGTACGACGAGGTTCCTCCCCCGGCCCCGAACACTGTCGCCAGACCGACGACGCTGGGGGCGTGTCAAGTTCGGTTGCAGGAGTCGATGTTGTTCGACCCCATCGCCACCCGGGCGAACTTCTGGGCGAGGTAGTTCACCTCGTTGGTGGCCTTCGAGCAGGAGAACATCCCGAACGCGTTCGGCCTCTCGCCGGACGCGATGTCGTCACGGGCCCGACCGAGCCCCTCGGCGGCGCGGTCGAGTGCCTCGTCCCAACTCGCTGCGCGCAGCACTCCGCCGCTGCGGACCATCGGTGTCGTGAGCCGCGGCAGATCGCGGCGGGGGCGACGGCCGTGTTCAGGCATTCACCTTCACCTCGTTCGGGCACTCGCCGTCGTCGAGGACGGCGATCACGTTGCCCACAGTGGTCTCCGCGATCGACGCCAACGCCTCGTCGGTCAGGAAGGCCTGGTGAGCGGTGATCAGCACGTTCGGGAACGTGAGCAGGCGGGCGAACACGTCGTCGTCGATGATCTCGGCGCTGCGGTCCTGGAAGAAGAGGTTCGCCTCCTCCTCGTACACGTCGAGCGCCAGTGACCCGATGTGCCCCGACTTCAGGCCCTCCACGACGGCAGCGGTGTCGATCAGCGCCCCGCGGCCGGTGTTGACCAGCATCACTCCGTCGCGCATCCGCGCGATGGACTCGTCGTTGATGAGGTGATGGGTCTCTTCGGTGAGCGGACAGTTGAGCGAGACGATCTGGCTCTCCTCGAGCAACCGATCGATCGAGGTGTACTGAACACCCAACGACACGAGATGGTCGTCCTGGTACGGGTCATAGGCGAGGACGTCGCATCTGAGGTGCCACAGCAGGCGGGCCACGATCATGCCGATCTTGCCGGTGCCGATCACACCGGCCGTCTTGCCGGCGAGGTCGAACCCGACGAGTCCTTCCAGTGAGAAGTTGCCGTCGCGGACACGGCTGTAGGCCCGGTGGATCCGCCGGTTGAGCGACAGGATCAGCGCCAGCGTGTGCTCGGCCACGGCGTTCGGGGAATAGGCCGGGACACGGACCACGGTGATGCCGTGGTCGGCGGCTGCCTCGAGGTCGACGTTGTTGAAGCCGGCGCAGCGCAGGGCGATGCACTTCACCCCGTGGTCGGCCAGCTTCTCGACGACCGGCCGCGACACGTCGTCGTTCACGAACACCGAGATCGCCTCGGCATCGGCCGCCAGGTCGGCGGTGTCGACTCCGAGACGGACGTCGAACTCCACGATGTCGACCCCACTGGCGACCGCCGCCGCGGTGAGGCTCGGGTTCTCGTAGTCCTTGGCGGAGAAGACCCGTAGTTCGTGTGCCATCCCCTCAGTCTGGCCGCTCGGCCCACCCCCCGGTTCCCGTTTGTGTCGAGGATGTGGTCCGCAGGGGACCGAAAGCGCGACGCAAACGAGGGACGGGAGTTCCGATCGACGTTTGTGTCGAGGATTCGGTCCACATCGGACAGAAGGCGCGACGCAAACGGGGATGGGGACGTGTCAGTCGGGTTCGTCGATGGGGACGATGACGCCGTAGTGGCCGTCGTACCGGCGATAGAGGACGTGGCCGCGGTCGGTCTCGTTGTCGATGAAGAAGACGAATGGCTCCCGCCCCACGTCGAGGCGCTCACGGGCGGTTCGGAGATCGACCTGTGGTACGTCGCGCTCGTCGTGGATCACTCCGTCGGGGACGACCGTGTCGTCGCTCTTCCCGCCGGCGAACCGCACGACGAAGCTCTCGCGTTGCTCGTCGCGCCACACGAGGGCTTCACGACCGGTGCTCTCCGCCGTGAACAGGTAGAAGTCGTAGTCCATCGAGTCGAGGTCGAAGAGTGCCTCCTCGACGTTCGACCCGACCGGCGCCATCGACTTGTGGCGCACGATCTCGCGATCCTCGGGCGGCCGCGGGTAGTAGTCGGGCCGTTCCTGGGCCACGTCGCCGTGCCGCCACGACGCGCCGTCGCCGGCGCCCCGATGGAGCAACTGGTGGCGCCGCGCCGAGCGATCGCGCACCTGGGCACGGACCCGCGCCTCGAGCGCGTCGATGGCCGCGTGGGCGGTGTCACCGCTGACGTCGGCACGGATGGCGCCGCCCTTGATGTCGACCACCGCTCGGAGCGAGGTGGCCCGGTCCTTGTTCCGGTCGGAGGAGTGCTCCATCCGGATGCGCACGTGGGCGACGGGTTCGTCCATCCCCTCGAGGGCCCGCTCGAGGGCGTCGATGGCCCCCTGCCGGTCGCCATCGGAGATCCCTCCGCTGTGCGAGAACTCGACGGGGATCGACCCGAGGACGTTCTCGGTGAGGAGGGCCTCGCCCATCCATTGCTCGACGATCCGGCCGCCACGGATGAGCAACTCGGTGCTCGCCACCGTGGCGTTACGGGCAGGGACACTCCAGCGCACGACGCTGACTCCATTGGCACGGACGATCTTCTCCGGGTCGGCTCCGTTCAGCAGCGGGGAGCCTTCCCAGAACTCGCGGATGGAGTCACGGCCCACCTTGATGCCGATTGCTGTGTGCAACGGCGCCTTCGGGCTGTACATCTCCACCAGATCGTCGAGGGAACCGGATCCGAGCCGAGTGGCCCAGAGTTCCGCGACCGCCAAAGGGTCGGCGACGTTCGAGGGACGGGTGTCATGCATTAGTGCACCTCCAGGAACATGCACTGTCAATGTTGCCGTGTTCTGCCCACTTTTCAAAGAGGCAAAGTCCCCGACGAGAGGCAACACGCCTGTTCACGGCCACACTGAGCCCATGGCGATTCTCTCCTCCGATCCCGAGATCAGGCGGCTCCTCGGCTCCACCCGCTCTGTCGCGGTGGTGGGAATGTCGCCGCGGCCGGCCCGTCACAGCCACGACGTGGCGCAATGGGTGGCCGCCAACACCGCATGGAAGGTGTGGTTCGTGAACCCCAACGAGCCGGAGATCGCCGGCCGACCGTGCTACGCCTCACTGGCCGCGCTGCCCGAGTCTCCCGACATGGTCAACGTGTTCCGCAACCGCCATCAGCTCGGTCGCGCCGCCGACGACGCGATCGCGGCCGGCGCGCGGTCGCTCTGGTTCCAGCTCGGCCTCATCGACCACGACGCTGCGGCCCGAGCCTCCTCTGCGGGGCTCCAAGTGGTGCAGGACATGTGCCTGAAGGTCGAGCTGGCCCGTCTCGACGACCAGCTCTCCGCCTGACATCCGCGGGCTCGCCCGGCGCTCAGGCAGATGCAGGGGCGTCCTCGAGTTCTTCGTCGTCGGGCGGTGACAGCGACCGGTTCGGCAGGCTTGCCGACACGAAGAGTCCGACCACCGACAGCAGCGCCAGCACCACCATCCCCTTACGGAGCGCGTCGATTCGGGCTCTGCTGTTGGCGTCGAGGATGGCGGCCTGTTCCTCCTCGGTCAGGTCGGTCGAAGCGAGTCCGTCGGCGAGTTGATCGTCGGAGAGGAACTGGATCCCGCCCTGGAGTTCGACGCCGACTTCTTCGACGAAGGCCTCGTCGACCGTTTCGTTCTGGGCGAGATCCTCGACGATCAGGGTCCCGAGACCGCCGATCACGACTGCACCGACGAGCGCGGTGCCGAGCGACGCCCCGAGGTTCTGGGCCGTGTACTGGAGCCCGCCGACCTCGCTGCTCCGATCGACCGAGACGGCCGACACGATCACGTTGCCGAGCTGGCTGGCGAGCATGCCGAACCCGGCTCCGACCAGCACGAACGGAATCGTGACGATCGATGAGTCGGCGTCGTCGCTGAACAGCGACGCGAGGAGGAGCAACGCGAGCAGGATCAACCCGAGGCCGATGCGCACGATCGACCGTGGGGACGCGTGGGGGGCCAGCTTCGGAACTGCCGGAGCCACCACGACCAGCGCGATCGAGAGCGGCAGCAGCCGGAGGCCGGTCTCGAAGGCGCTCAACCCGAGCACGATCGAGAGGAACAGCGGCACCGTGAAGAACAGGCCGTTGGTGATCACGAACTGGAGGCCGAGCGTGCTCAGACCGGCCCTCAGCTGGCGTACTGCGAACAAGTCGGGGTCGACGAGCGGCTCGCGGCCCGCGTCCTTTCTCCGCCGGAGCCAGAGCATGAAGCCCCACAGCAGGAGGAAGCCGCCGATCACGAACCAGAAGCTGAGCGACAGGTTCAGGAACTGTGCGGTCGCGTCGGGCCCCTCGGGGACCCGCGGCACGACCCACCCCCAGGAGCTGGTCTGGAGCACGCCGAACACGAGGGCGGCCAGCCCTGTGGCGGACAACAGCACGCCCACGCCATCGAGTTTCGGTGTCTCGTCGGCCTCGACGTCGGCGATCTTGGTGGACAGGGCGAGCAGGCCGAAGGCGATGAACACCTCGGCGATGAACACCCACCGCCAGCTGAAGTTGGCGGTGACGAAGCCGCCGATGATCGGGCCGACGGCGATGGCGACGGCCGATGCTGCGGCGATCGTGCCGTAGGCACTGGCGCGGGCCCGGCCGGTGAAGTTTCCGGCGATGAGGGCGACGATCGTCGGCATGATGAGGACTGCGCCGAGCCCTTCGAGGATCGACCATCCGACCAGCAACACCCCCACCGTGGGGGAGATCGCGGTGGTGAACGAGCCGGCCGCGTACACGATCAGGCCGATGCGATAGGCCCGCTTGCGGCCGAGGATGTCACCGAACTTGCCGCCGGTGATCATGAACGCCGCCATGACCAGCGTGTAGGTGGTGATGACGCCTTGGATTGCGGTGACGCTGGTGTCGAGGTCTTCCACCAGGTTGGCGATCGACACGTTCATCACCGTCGCGTCGACCGTCATCAGGAACTGGGTGGCGGCGAGGATCGCCAGCACGAGCCCGTTCTTGCCGCCCTGCTGCTCGCTCGAGCTCATCGGGCGAGTGTGCCACGCGCGGCACGGGGCCACCGGGACGCCGCTGCGACCGGTCCCGGCCCGAGCGTCGTGCCTCCCGATCGCTACGGTCCGGTCGTGACCGTCGCAGAGGCCACCGACCCCCGGCTCGATTCGAGCCGCTCGTGGGCGATGGTGGCGGTCGCGTTCGCCTCCACGTTCACCGTGTTCGGTGTGGCGTACAGCTTCGGCGCCTTCTTCGAGGAGATGTCCGACGAGTTCGGCACGGGGCGCGGCCTGACGGCGCTCCTCTTCTCGCTCACCACGTTCCTCTATTTCGTCCTCGGCATGTACACCGGGCGGTGGTCCGACCGTGCGGGTCCGAAGCCCGTGCTCGTCGCCGGGGCGGTCGCCCTCGGGACCGGCCTCGTCCTCACGTCCGTGGCCCCGAACATCTGGCTGGGGCTCGCCGCCTACTCGGCCGGTGTCGGAATCGCGGTGGCCTGCTGCTACGTCCCCGTCGTGTCGGCGGTGGGCGGATGGTTCGAGCGGCACCGCACCGCAGCCCTCGGGGTCGCCGTGGCCGGGATCGGGACGGGAACGCTGGTGATGGCTCCCGTGGCCAGTGTCGTGATCGACGAGGTCGGCTGGCGGTCGGCATACCGGATCTTCGGAGTCGTCGGCGCCGCCATCCTGCTCCTGTGTGCGGTCGTCGCCGAGCGGCCGCCTGTCCACACCGAGGTACCTCCCCCGGCCCGACTGCGAGCCCTCGTCGCGATCCCCGCCTTCCGGCTGCTCTACGGGTCGGCCTTCCTCATGTCGGTGGCCCTCTTCGTGCCGTTCGTGTTCTTGGCCGACTACGCCGAGGACCAGGGCCTGTCGAGTGGGCTCGCCGCCGCCCTCATCGGCTTCATCGGCGGCGCGAGCATCATCGGGCGGCTGGCACTCGGTGCCGTCGCCGGGCGGATCGGTCTCGTCCGGATGTACCAGGGCTGCTTCTTCGTCATGGGGGTCGCCTTCGTGATCTGGCTGGTCGCGGGGGACAGCGTCGCCCTGCTCGTGACCTTCACGGTGGTGCTCGGCGTGTCGTACGGCGGGTTCATCGCGTTGTCCCCTGCCGTCGCTGCCGAGGCCTTCGGCACGGCCGGCCTGGGTGGCGTTCTCGGAGCCCTGTACACCTCCGCCGGCGTGGGCGGCCTGATCGGCCCGCCCCTGGCCGGCACCATCATCGACGAGACCGGCCGCTACGGCCCGGCGATCACGATGGCCACCGTCCTCACCTTCGCCGCCTTCGCCGTCCTCCTCGGCCTGCGCACCGACCGGTCGGGCGTCTGACACCCGCAACACCCGCGAG
>CBFCWZ010000221.1:0-6272 GCA_965601935.1 uncultured Ilumatobacteraceae bacterium | reverse complement strand
CAGCCCACCGACGGCGGCCAGTGTGGCGAGGAGGAGGAGACCGGTCGACCTCATCGGACGGTCTCCGGCACCGGACCCGCACTGCTCCGGGCGGTGCCACCGAAGAACCGGCGTGGTGCAGGGAAGCGGGCGAGCCGCTGCACCCGCACGAGCAGCACGGCGTAGATGCAGAGCACGACGGCCAGCACGAGCTGGCCCTCGAAGGTCGAGTAGGGCGCCAGGTACTGGGCGCGGCCGAAGACGAACAGCCCGACGATCAGGGCGCCCATGATCACGGTGAGGATGGTCACCTCCCGCTGGAGCGGGGCGCGCTCCGCGTCGATGATCCTCCGCCGGTCCGCTTGGGAGCGGGCCTGCTCTGCGAGAGCGGTGAGCACCGCCACCGTGCGAGCACCGCGCTGGACAGCGATCAGGAGGCCGGCCGCCACGAGGTCACCGAGAGGGTCGTCGATGTCGTCGGCGAACCGGCGGAAGGCGATCTCCGGGTCCTGGTGACCGAGTGCCGCGGCCAACCGACGAACTGCGGGACGGATCGAGTCCGGACAGGAGTCGACGGTGGCGCGGATCGCTCCGACGGGCTGTTCGCCGGCCAGCAGCACGTCGCGCAGGTTCTCGATCCACGAGGCGAGCGCGTCGATCCGCCGCACGTCGTCGGTGCGTCCGGAGCGTCTCTCCACGGCAGCGGCCGCGGTCCAGGTGGCGACCCCGCAGATCACGGAGGGCACCAACCAGCCCGACACCGCGAGGACGAGCAGGCCGACGATGGACGCGGTCCCGAGCCGGGCGAGCGTACGGGAGCTGATCGGTCGGCGCTGCCGGGCGTGGGTCTCGGGCACCGGGATCACCATCAGGGCGGTTCCGAACAGCCCGAGGAAGGTGAGCGCGAGGAGCAGAGCCAGATCCGTGCTCATCGCGGCGCGGTTCCCCCGAGGGCGAACAGTTCGGGGGAGTGCCCGTCGAGCCGCAGGCGGCGCAGGTGCCGAGCCGACAACGGAGCGAGTTGCCGGAACTGACCACGGTCGTCCATCCCCCACGTCTCGGTGCTGGAGATGCCGCCGCCCTCGCCGAGGCCGCCCACCTCGATGAGCGACGTCACACGGCGCACCGCACCGGAGGACGGCTCGACGTTGCGGACGAGGTCGATGTGCGCAACGAAATCCACCGTCTGGGCGATCAACGAGTTCACCGCGAACTCAGGGAGGTTCGTGTTCGACTTGGACACGTAGTACGCGAGTCGTTGCAGCACGACATCGGCGGTGTGGGCGTGGATCGTGGCGAGCGAGCCGCGCTTGCACATCGACGCCACGTCGAGCATGTCGAGGGCCTCGTCCTCCACGAGTTCGCCGACGACGACCCGGTCCGGGTTGAGGCGGCGGGTCAGCTCCACCAACTGGCGCGTGGTGATCTCGCCCTCGCCCTCGGCGTTGGGCTGACGGGTGTAGAGAGCGGGCGCGTCGGGATGGCGGGGGTCGTCCTCGAGCTGCAGTTCGAGCAGGTTCTTCTCGACGGTGACGATTCGCTCCATCGGGCTGATCTCGCCGAGCAGCTCGGTCAGCAGGGTCGTCTTGCCCGCGCCCGGCGGACCCGACACGAGCACGGTGAACCCGCACTGCACGATCGCTCGGAACTGGTCGGCGAGACGGCGGGGCAACAGGTCGCGGTCGACGAGACCGTCGAGGCCGACCTGGCGGACCACGAAGCGCCGGATGGCGATACGCGGATGGCTGGAGATGCCGTGCTGTCCGTCGCCGCCGAGCACCATGACGATGCGGGACCCGTCCGTCGACTGCATCGTCGACATCGGCGACGACGTGTCGAGTCGCCCCTCGCCCGTGGTCGCCATCCGGAGGGCCAGGCGCTTCTGGTACGAGGTGAGGTCGGCGGCCGAGGCCCAGAGCCGGCCGACGTCGACCTTGCGACCGTCGGCGTAGGTGACCCAGGTGCGGTCCGGCCCGTTCACGTCGATCTCTTCCACCGCAGGGTCGGTCAGATACGGCTCCAACGGGCCGGCTCCGGTGACCTCTGCGATCACTCGGGCCCTGATCCTCCGGTCGCTCAACTCGTCGAGCAGCCCCAGTCCGCGGGCCAGCCGCTCTTCGTTGACGTCGCGCAGCTCGTCGCCGATCCAGGCTCCCATCAGCAGGTCGCGATGCCGGTCGTCCCCGGCGAGGCGGCGCGACTCGGGATCTCGGTGGGCCTCACGCTCGACCTCGTCGATGAGCCGCTTCGAGACGCGCTCGTTGATCGTGGCGACCACGTCGTCGAGTTCGCTGTCGTCGTCGAGGTCGGCCCACGAGAGGCCTGTCGGCGTGCGCTCGTCGAGGGTCATCCGCGCACCAGACCGGAAAGCGGGTCGGGGGACGGTGTCGAGTCGACGAGGCGCGAGCGGAGAAGGTCGGCGAGCCTCCGTGCGGACCGGGAGAGGGGAAGGCGATTCATGCGGCGCTCCGACACTCCCTCCCGCCCGGCGTGAGCGGCAGCGGCGAGCGGGTCGTTCGCCAACTCGATCCATGTGACGTTCGGGTCGACGTGCTCCTCGATCTGAGGGACGTCGAACGGGTCGCTCCCGATCACTGCGACGATCACCTCGGCACATTCACCGGTGACCGCCGCGACGTGTTCGCGGAGCCGTTCGAGACGCACGGCCGCTGCGCCGGGAGAGGAGGCGTCCTGGCGATGGACGACCACGGTGGCGTCCGCTCCGGCGAGCACCTCACCCATCGGCAGCCCCGGTAGCGGGGCTCCTGCGTCGACGAGGAGAACGTCGCCGAGTCCCCGCAGCCGGGTCACGACCGAGTGGCGAGCCTCGACGATCGCCCGTGCGGCTTCACGCGAGCGAAAGGGGGCGGGGACGAAGCGGACCCCGGTCGGGGTCGTGCGGACCAACCCGTTGTCGTCGGCTCCCGACGTCGGCTCGGCTGCTCTCCCGTGCTCCGCTGCCACGAAGGTGGACAGCGATGGGGTCAGTGGGACGTCGAGCCACGCGGCGAGCGACCCGCCGCGTGGATCGAACTCGAGGAGGAGCAGGTCATCGGAGGTGGGCCAGGCCGCGGCCAACGCGACAGCCGTCGTGGTCGTGCAGTCACCGGTCAGGACGATGTGGCTCACGAGTCGTCGGCCTCGTTGGCGGCGACGTCGTCGCTGGGCTCCCGCAACACGAGCCGGACGTCGTCGGCTGCGGCCACACGGCTGGCTTCTGCGGCGTCGACCTCGAGGGTCACCGACACGAGCCCGACCGCGCTGTCGGGAGTGCTCGGCAGGCCGATGACCCGGCCGGCGACCACGTGGGGCTCGCTCGTCTCCTCCGGGTTGGTGGTCGTGCGGGGTGGCAGGACGATGTCGACCGGCACCCGTTCGCGCAGCCCGATCGGAAGCGAGCCGTCGGGCACCCGGACGGCCACCACGGACGCGCCCTCGGTGACGAGAGGATCGCCCTGGAGCGAAGCGGGAGTGACCAGCGAGCCCGCGACGAGGCGGACCTTCGCATAGCTGCCGACCGTGGAGGCGAGGCGCTCCCCGGGCACGACGCTGACGGAGTCGTCGACCTCGACGTCGACGAGGCGCAACATCTCCTCGGTGATCTGTTCGCCGGCCGTGACGTCCCGTGTCACCTGCAGCACCTGCTCGTCGGAGTCGACGTTGGAGTAGAGCCAGACGTTCCCGGCCACGGCGACCGCAGCCAGAACGGCACCGGTGACGATGCGGTTCCGCCGACGGGCGGAGGCCCGGAACCCGCGGCGCTCGGGATCACCGGGCTCGGAGACGGGTTCGGTGCTGGCCGCGGGGCGGGGGCGGTTGGCGAGATCGGTCATCGGTGAACTCCGGTGGGGCGATCGAATGGGGGTGAGTGCGCGCTCGATTCGTCGAGCGGGGCGAAGAAAGGTGCGGCGGCGAGGGCGACCGCCGCGGCGGCGACGAGGCCGGGGCCGAGAGCCACCGTGCGGGCGCGGGCGAGGATTCCGGCGGCTGCGGTCAGCCCGGTGGCGAGAGCGAGCGCGGCCAGTGCGAGTTGCCAGTGCGCGAGGCCCAGTGCGAACCCGAGGACCATCCCTGCCTTGACGTCGCCGAACCCCATTGCCCTCGGCGACACGAGGTGAAGGACGAGGAGCGGACCCGCGAAGGCCGCGACTCCGGCGATCCCGCGTGCGATGGAGAGTTCGATGCCGAACCCTTGGCTCACGATCGTGCCGACCAACAGCACTGCGCCTGCCGGCCCGACCATCTGGTCGGGCAGCCGGCGTTCCTCGAGGTCGACCAGCGCCGCCGGGACGAGCATTGCGATCGCGATTCCGCTGACGAGCGGGACCGACTCACGAATGGTCGAGACGAGCGCGAGAAGCCCGACGCAGAAGGCGGCGACGCAGACCCATCGACACGGCGCACCCGCGCGACGAGACGTGACGTCCCGCTCCGTGGGTGTCCCACCACCCCGGCCATCGCCAATGGTCCGAGTTCTGTCCGCCATGATCGTCCGCTCTGCCAGCGGAGCCGCTCGTGTTCCGGAGCAACGTACCGGGCGCAGCCCGATCGCGCGAAATCTCCTCGTTCGACCCTTCACGCACCCCAGTAGGCGGCGAGTCGCCGCGAAGGGAAACCGAGTCGTCAGGTCTCCTTTGCGAACCCGAGAATCTGGAGGAACGCGAGCTCGACGCGCAGCAGGTCGCCGTGGCCGAGTCGGCCGCTCGGCGCTCCAGGGTGGTTCCGACCCTCACAGGGTGGTCAGCCCGAGAAACTCTCGGACGGCATCGTCGGCGGCGCGGATGTCGGTAGGTGACGGAACTCCGACCTGGCTGGTCGAGTCGCTATGGCCGCTCCGCGACGAAGTGGTTGCGAGTGACTGGCCGTTCAGCATCATCAGGATGATGTACGCCACGCCGCGTTGAGGCTCAGGTGGCGAAGACCTGGGCGTCGTCGGCGAACGACTTGAACTCGAGGGCGTTGCCCGCGGGGTCGAGGAGGAACATCGTCGACTGCTCGCCGGGCTGGCCCTCGAAGCGGCTGGAGGGCTCGATCACGAATTCGGTGCCCGCGGCGCGGAGGCGGTCGGCCAGGTCGTGCCACTGGTCGGGTGCGAGGAGCACCCCGAAGTGGGGGACGGGGACGTCGTGGCCATCGACCTCGTTGGCGACCCGCGACCTGGTGTGGGTCGGGTCGAGGTGGGCGACGAACTGGTGGCCGTAGAGGTCGAAGTCGACCCAGGTGCCGGCCGAGCGACCCTCTCGGCAGCCGAGCAGCTCTCCGTAGAACCGGCGGGCGGCGGAGAGGTCGTCGACCGGCATCGCCAGATGGAAGCGCGGGATGTCGGGCATCAGAGTGGGAGCACGTAGGTGCCCTGGGCGGTGGCGCACGGCTTGTGCTGCCGGTCGTCGCACCACACGTGGACGCTGCCGACGACGTTGCGGCGCCCCGCCGACTCGAGGTCGGCGCGGGCCCACAGCACGTCACCCTGCGCAGGACGGAGGAAGCGGATGGAGATGTCGGAGGTGAGTGCCATCGGCTCGATCCGGCCGATCGCCCCGAACGTGAGGTACCAGAGCACGGCATCGACGAGGGCGAACTGGGTGGGCCCGGAGATGAACCGGCCTGGCCGGAGGTTGTGCTCGCCGATCTGCAGCCTGGCGAGGGCGTGGCCGGACCCGACCTCGATGCACTCGCTGCCGCCACTGTTGGTGTCGGTGCCGAACGACTCCCGCACCAGCGCCATCACCTGCTCGGGCGTGGGAAGTGAAGGGTCTGCCTCGCCGGTCATCGCGCCGAAGCTACCTTCCCCGTTTCGGTCGAGAAGTGTGTGGACCGGTTCTCACCGTCGTCGACCGAAGCGAGGCCGGTGGGGTGGGAGGCGGGCTCGGGGCGCTGGCTACCGTGACCTGGGTGTCTGGAGAACTGAACAACGTGGTGGTCGTGGGTGCATCGCTGGCCGGGTTGCGGGCAGTCGAGACGCTCCGGCAAGAGGGTTTCGACGGCACGATCACGGTGATCGGCGACGAGCCCCACACCCCGTACGACCGGCCGCCGCTCTCCAAGAAGGTGCTGGCGGGCGAATGGCAGGCGGAGCGGATCCAACTCCGCTCGCCGGAGGTGTTCGACGAGATCCGGGCCGACTGGCGACTCGGCGTGGCAGTGACGGGCCTCGACCTCGGGGCGCGGACCGTCGCGCTGGCCGACGGGTCGTCGGTGGCCTTCGACGGGCTCATCATCGCGACCGGGACCCGGTGCCGCCGTCTGCCCGGCCAGCCGGATGGGGTCCACGAACTCCGCACCGTGGACGACTC
>CBFCWZ010000220.1:0-6328 GCA_965601935.1 uncultured Ilumatobacteraceae bacterium | reverse complement strand
GGCCTGTGGGGTGCTCCAGTCAT
Source organism: uncultured Ilumatobacteraceae bacterium (assembly GCA_965601935.1). GTDB lineage: Bacteria > Actinomycetota > Acidimicrobiia > Acidimicrobiales > Ilumatobacteraceae > CBFCWZ01. The sequence goes on along the minus strand of CBFCWZ010000220.1, from coordinate 6,305 downwards.
GTCGCTGGGCGGCTCCGAAACGGGAGCTGTCTGTCCGCCACGCGTCGCGGCCTGTGGGGTGCTCCAGTCATGTCGCTGGGCGGCTCCGAAACGGGAGCTGTCTCTCCGCTACCCGTCGCGGCCTCCGGGGTACTCCAACCAAAGGACGCGGTGCGGGCAGGAGAGAGCCGCAGCCCAACCGGCTGCCTCTACTCCACTTCAGTCGCGAGCGGTTTCACCGCCCCGATCGAGCAACGACAGCGGGAAGCCCAGGTCCCGCAGCTTCCCGAACCCCGGTGTGCGGGCAGCCCACGTGGGGAACAACACCCTGGCGAGATCGAGATGCACTCGAGTCGACAACGAGGTCAGCTCACGCTGCCTCCGACTCTTCCTCGTCGTCAACCGGCACCCGGTTCATCGACTGGCCCCTCCAATGGATGGTGCCGTCGGGCATGATCAACGTGACCACCCGATGCTCGTCCATCAACAGGATCCAACCTCCTTCGTGGACCTCGTGATGGTGCGTGTCGCACGCCGGGATGAGATTGCCCAGGTCGGTCGGCCCACGGTCGCGTGTCCAGAACCGCACGTGATGGATCCGACACTTGTGGAACGGAACCTTGCAGTCCTTCTCGAAGCACGTCGAGTACATCGTGGCCAACTGACGCTTCTGTTCCGGAGAGGCCGTTCGTGACGCTCGACCCATGTCGCGCACCATCCCGTCGCCTCCCATCACCGCCGGAAGGATCTTCGCATCGCAGGCCAACCGGCGGATGGTCTCGACCGGCAACGGCACGCCGTCTTCGGTCTCACACAACCCGTCGACCGCCTCGACCTCGCCGGACAGCACGTCGAGCCCGACGTGCGCCACCACCTCGGGGATCGACGGACCACCATCGCCGCCGCGGGTGACGGCGCTCACGAACGCCTTCGCCTTCAACGGCGCGAACGGCGTCGGAGTGCCGCCGTGGTCCTGCTCGTGCGCCCGCAGCCGCATCAGCTCGGCATGGATCTGCCGATCGACTGTGGACCCGCGAACTGGATCGAGCTCGATGTGGAAGTGGTGCATGCCAGTGTCCTTGTCGCGCCAACTGCGCACGTTCGACCGGGCCCGCTGCCGCTCCAACTCCTTCTCCGGGTCGGCGTTGTCGGCCTCGGCGATGAGCTTCTTCGCCAGCCTCCGGCAGCGCAGCCGGAACGCCTCCACCGATTCGCGCACCGCGTGACCCAGCAGGTCCTTCTCGTACTCTGCGAACTTGGGCAGCAGTTGGGGCTCGTGAGCCAACAGCTTCCGCGCCACAGTGAGGGCGTCGAGATGCTCGGGGGACACTTCACCTTCGCCCAACGCCGACTCGAAACCCGGCAGCGCACCCGCCGACTCCTCACGGTCGGACGCGTTCTGCGCGGACCGATCGCCTCGTCCGCCCTTGTTCCGCAGCGACGCCTCCGGGTCGGGAGCTCGCCCCTGCTGGCGCAACTCACGGATTCGCCGAGTGCCGGCGAGCTCACGTGCGGACAGCCACGACCTCAGCTTCGTGATCTCCACGAGGTACGCGTCCACCTCCTCGCGGCCCATCTCTTCTGGCTTCGCCGCGTCGAGGCGACGCAGCAATGCCTCTCGATCTTCGGAGGTCATTCAGTTGTCCTCTCATTCGTGCTGTCGAACGGGAGGGAGTCGGCATGAACCACCATAGAGATGGGGTGTGACAGCGCTCGCGAGAACGTCCGTCCATCACCGACGATGCTGCAGCTGATCGGGGATGTTCGGCCACGAACGAGCACGATGGGCAGTCGTACCAGCGCTGCGGCAGGCGACACTGCACTGCAACAGGCCGAGCCGGTTGCGAACCCTCAGAGGCCCGGGTCGTAGGGGACGCCCCAGCACGTAACGCGCTCACTCCCGGCGGGTGATCGGATCGCGTCCCGGGCGGTGATGTAGGAGGTTCGTGCGGTCCTGTTGTTGGTTGTCAGTCGCGCGGGCGGCTGGGAGGAGTGCGGGCCGGGCGTGATGCCGTCGATTTCGGGCTCCGCGCGTTGATGTGTGGGGTGGTGTGATGTCGGGTCCCCGTCGATAGGGGTCCACCAGCGCGGCCAAGGGCCTCGCCATTCTGCAGGTATCTGACATCTGCTGAAGGAGAGACCCTTGTCCACTGTTCACGGTAGCGACGACGCGACCGCGCTCGTCGGAATGCCCGAACTCGTCGTCCGCGCCCAGGTCCAACGCGACGGTGAGTGGTGGCTGGCGGTCGAGACACCGCCCGCACTGCGGTGGTGCCCGCGCTGTGGGGTACGCGCCGTCGGGCACGGCCGGAGCCGGACCACGGTGCGCGATCTGCCGATCGCTGGGACACCGACGGTGTTGGTGTTCGCCCGCCGCCGCTTGTTGTGTCCTGAGTCGTTGTGTCCGATGCGTACGTGGTCCGAGTCCGTCGAGGCGATCGCTCCACGGTCATCGTTGACCGAGCGAGCCCGGGCGCGGCTGGCCGGGATGGTCAACGTCGAGGGGTTCTCGATCGCCGCGGCGGCAGCCGAGTTCGGGGTCGGCTGGCACACCGCCAACGGTGCGGTCGCTGACTACACCGACCCGGCCATCGATGACCCGACACGTCTCGTGGGAGTGCGCGGGATCGGTGTCGATGAGAAGCGGTTCTTGAACGCGACGGCCACCCATCGCACGGTGTTCACGACACAGATCGTGGATCTCGACCGTCATCGACTTCTCGACGTCGTTCCGGGACGTTCGCGCGATGTTCTGGGCCGTTGGCTGACCGAACGCGGCGAGAACTGGTGTGCACAGATCACCCTCGCCACGTTGGATCCTGCCGCCGGTTACCGGGCGGCCCTTGTCGAGCACCTGCCGAACGCGACGCTGGTGGTCGATCACTTCCACGCCGTCAAGTTGGCCAACGCCTCGATCGACGACATCCGCCGCCGCGTCCAACAAGAACAACTCGGTCATCGGGGCCGCAAGGGCGACCCGCTCTACCGCGCCCGAAGAGTGTTGCTCACTGGTATCGAACGACTCTCCGATGATCGGCTCTCCTGGATGTTCGAGATGCTCGCGGTCGGTGACCCCTACGGCGAAGTGGGCGCGGCGGTCATGGCCAAAGAACTGTTGCGCGAGGTCTACGCCGCCACCGACTCGGCGCATGCCCGCCGCCGGCTGGTCGTGTTCTTCCAGCACTGCGCCGACGCGGACGTGCCCGAGCTCGGCCGTCTCGCCCGCACCATCGACCGCTGGCGCGACGAGGTCCTCGCCTACCACCACACCGGCCAAGCGTCGAACGGACGAGTCGAGAACGTGCATATGCTCGCCGAGAAGGCTCGCCGCAACGCCCACGGGTTCGTCAACCACGACAACTACCGGCGACGACTCCTCGGCCGCCTCGGCATCCAATGGGCTACCGTCCCAACTCGCAGAATCCGAGGCCGTCAACCACGCCTCATCGCGTAGAGCCCGATTTCGGCGACGCTGGCCCCTGCGATGTAGCGGCTGTCGGCGGCGATCATCTCGTCGTTGATCTCGACCAGCAGGGCGCCGACGAGTCGGATCACCGAGGCGGTGTCGGGGAAGATGGACACGACGTCGGTGCGGATAGTGAGTCCACGGTTCAACCGTTCGATCGGGTTGTTCGACCAGATCTTCGACCAGTGCGCTCGGGGAAGCCGGTGTAGGCCAACAGGTCGGTTTCCGTGTCGGCGAGCAGAGCGGCAACCTCGGGTGCGAACCGCCCTGGCTCTGATGGAGACTCTCGCCTGCCCTACGGGAGCCGAGCGTCTGCCGTTGATGGGGAGCGATCGGCCGGCCGGGACCTCACCGATCTGGCCAGCCCAAGGGCACTTCCTGCTGGGCCTCCGCCATGCTGTTCTTCGACGACGGAGGATCTGTCTGACCGCGGGCCGGCCAGCGGTGATCGGTATCCCGTCGCCGTCACCCTCGAGGTCGGTCGTGCCGTCAGGCGTCGGCGAGGGCGGCGAGGTGGGCGGTGCCCTCGGGACACTCGGCAGAGAGCGGGCACCAGCGGCACGACGTGCCGGGCTGGCGGGTGGGCTCGCGCGCTTTGAGTTCCAGCTCGACCATGTTGTGGATGCCGTCGAGGGTGCGACGTGTGGCCGAGCGGAGGAACGCCTCGGTGACATCCTCCACCTGGGCTTCGGCGGCGTCGAGATAGAAGGTGGCCACCTTGCGGGGCGGGACGCCGCAGCGCAGTGTTTCGACGACGGCGTAGAAGCCCAGGTCCTGGCGGTGTTGCGGGCCGGCCCGGCCGGTCTTCAGGTCGACGATGACCTTCCGGCTCTCGTTCTGGTGGTTGGTGCCGAACGCCAGGTCGACCTTTCCGCCGAGGATGATCGGGCCGTCGACCGGGAATCGGATGCGGGCCTCGGTGACCGGGCGGAACTTGGCGGTCAGCGGCGGGAAGTGCTCCATGAACTGGGTGACCCTTGTCGCGCTCTGACCGCGCAGGTCGGCTTCGTCGCCGGCGGTGAGGCCACCGAGCCACTGGCCGATGCCCCGCTCCTCGTCGACGAGCCGGGCGATCGCCTCGTCGACCAGGTCGGCAGGAACGGGTTCCCCCCGCCACCAGATGAGGAGTTCGATCGCCTTGTGGGCCACCGTTCCGGCAGCGTTCGCCGGCGACCACTCGAAGTCGTCGGCGGCGAGGAACCGGGCCTCGCAATCGAGCACCGTCTGGATGCCGTGCTTGCTGACCCACAGGTCGGCGTCGTCGCCCAGCCGTTCGGCGAAGTGATCGAGCGCGTCGGACACCTCTGCGGTGAGGTCGGTCACGAAGCCGGGGTCGAACACGACCGGGTCGCCCGACCGGCGCAGGGCGTTGAGAGTGCGCTGCTGGCTGGGGGAGAGGACGGCCGGCTCGTTCACCGTCCCGACGGTAGCCGTGGGCCGTGACAACCCCGCTGGCCTCGCCAACTGCTCTGGCCGGACTCCGCAGGATTGTTCACGAGAATCTGGTGACAGCGGGGTGGGTGAGCGGCCATGCTGGGGGACTGTCACGTCGCGGGAACAGGGGATCCACATGAGCAAAGACGGAACGAACACGGCCGACATCGTCCTGGAAGGCGGTGGCGTCAAAGGCGTCGGTCTCGTCGGTGCACTCGAGGTGTTCAACGAGGTCGGCTTCTCGTTCGAGCGGGTTGCCGGCACGTCGGCGGGGGCGATCGTCGGGGCGGCCGTGGCTGCGGGGATGCCGATGGGTGACCTGGTCGAGGTGATGCGCACCGTCGACTACAAGAAGTTCCGTGACCGGGGGCTGCTCGACAAGCTCCCCGGAGGGCGGTTGGCGTCGCTCGTGTTCGAGGGCGGCATCTACGAGGGCGACTATCTCGTCGAGTTCCTCGACGAACTCCTCGGGGAGCTGGGGGTCTCGACGTTCGGCGACCTGCGCCTCCCCGACGACCCCGACAGCACGCTCCCCGATGACCATCGCTACAAGCTGGTGGTGTGTGCATCCGACGTGTCACAGAAGCGGTTGGTGCGCCTGCCCTGGGACTACGCCAGCAGCTACCACCTCGACCCCGACAGCCGGAAGATCTCCGAGGCGGTGCGGGCGTCGATGTCGCTGCCCTTCTTCTTCGAACCCGCACGGCTCGACTACGAGGTCGACGGCGAGGCGACCGAGTCGGTTCTGGTCGACGGCGGGATGCTGTCGAACTTCCCGATCGGACTTTTCGACCGCACCGACGGCGGCACCCCGCGTTGGCCCACCTTCGGGTTGAAGCTGTCGGCGAAACCGGAGGACAAACGGATCCACGGATCACCCGACAACCCGGTGGAACTCGGTCGGGCGATGATCGCCACCCTGACCACGTTCCACGACGCCATCCACACCGACCGGGCCGAGGTGCGCGGGCGCACCGTCTTCATCGACACCCTCGGCATCGACACGACGAACTTCGACATCACCCGTGAGGAACAGGACGCCCTCTACCAGTCGGGCCGCTCCGCCGCCCAGAAGTTCCTCGACACCTGGTCCTTCGACACCCACGTTCAGGACCGCACCTCCGCGTAGCGGGGCCAGAAACCCGCGGCAACGTCGCGTACCATCCTTCTTGGACGGCACGACGTGCAGCTGCGGTGGCATGGCCACTGCGTGGACGCTGTCGTCCGGGATACCACTTCTGTCGGGAGCCCCGTCGGTAGCCTCGGCAGCGGATGAAGTCGCAGTGGTGGATCTATGCGGTCGTCGGGGGCCTCGCCGCACTGGCGGCGGTCGCCATCGCCGGCCTGCCCGACTCGTCGTCGTCACCCGAAACCCTCGTGGTGACGGCCACCCCCGCCCCTACGACCACCGATCCGCCCGAGACCA
>CBFCWZ010000219.1:0-6379 GCA_965601935.1 uncultured Ilumatobacteraceae bacterium | reverse complement strand
ACGCTCATGCTCCTGCCCTCCTCACGTCGGTGAGGGTGACCGGCACCAGCCTCGCGCCGGCAGTCGTGACACTCACGCCATGCGACGTGCTCGAGTCGGTGACGGTGTCAGGCACCAATCGTGCCGTTGTTCCACACCTCGGACGTTTCCGACGGGGCACGCTTGGTGCCAGACACCTTCGCGCTGGGTTCCGCGGGCGAAGCCCGAGCGAGCGAGTGACGCCGAGCATCATGTGTGGGCTCCCTTGAACTGGACGGGGATCTCGCCCTGGTCGTAGTCCTTGCGGAGCGGGTGGCCGTCCCAGTCCTCGGGCATCAGGATCCGCGTCATGTCCGGGTGGTCGCTGAACACGATCCCGAACATGTCGTACACCTCGCGCTCGGGGGCCTCGGTCCCGGGGTACAGGTCGAACAGCGACGGAACGACCGCATCGTCCTCCGCGACCTGGAGCCGCAGCCGGATCCGCCGGCGATGCGTCATGTCGAGCAGGTTGACCACGACCTCGAAGCGCTCGGGTCCGATCCCGGCCGGGAGCGGCCGGTCGGGGTACTCGAGGTAGTCGACCGCGGTCAGGTCGACGGCGACGTTGTATCCGTCGTCGAGCAGGGTCCGCACCACGTCGAGGTACTGGTCGCGGGTCGGGTGGATGACCGTCTGACCACGGCTGTCGGTGACCGGGCAGCCGTGCAGCTCGGCGACGACCTCCTCATCGGCGTCGATGGGCGGTTCGGTGGTGGTGTCGGCGGCGTCGGTCACGTCACTTGTTCCCGAGGAGGACCGGCACGCTCGTGCGCGGGATCTCGTCGATGTGGATGTCGGCGCCGGCACCCGACTCGGCCCGGCGCTTCAGGATCTCACCGGTCTCGATCTTGGTGTGCAGGGTCTCGATCGCGTGGATGAGCGTCTCGGGGGTCGGCGGACACCCCGGTGCGTAGACGTCGACCGGGACGATCTGGTCGACGCCCTGCACGATCGCGTAGTTGTTGAACATCCCACCGGAGCTGGCGCACACCCCCATCGAGATGACCCACTTGGGCTCCATCATCTGGTCGTACACCTGACGCAGTACCGGTGCCATCTTCTGGCTGACGCGACCGGCCACGATCATGATGTCGGCCTGTCGAGGTGACGCGCGGAACACCTCCATCCCGAACCGGGAGATGTCGTAGTGGGCGCCACCCGTCGCCATCATCTCGATCGCGCAGCAGGCGAGACCGAACGAGGCCGGCCACGACGACCGCGACCGCGACCAGTTGATCAGGTCTTCGAGCCGTCCCGTGATCGCGTTGTGGCTGAGACCTCCGAGGCCGTCGGCCCGGACGTCGTCGACGATTCCCATGTGCGACCTCCTACGCGGCTGCCCCGGAATCCGCTCCCGCGGCGGTGACGCGATCATCGCGTCCCTCGAGGCCGACACGGCGAACGGTGGACGAAGAACTTCGTTCGGCCGAGACCATCGCGGTGTCGAGGTCGACGCGGCGCGAGCGGTTGAGCGGACCCCATTCGAGCCCACCGCGGGCCACCTCGTAGACGAAGGTGAGGAAGAAGACGACCGAGAAGACCAGGATGGCGCCGAACCCGAACAGACCGAGCGAGCCGGCCTGCACTGCGTAGGGGTACAGGAAGATGATCTCGATGTCGAACATGATGAACAACATCGCGACGATGTAGAAGCTGACGGGGAAGCGCTCGGCTGGTTCGCGGCTCGGAACGATGCCGCACTCGTACGGCGCGTCCTTGGCCGTCGACGGCCGGCGCGGCGCGAGCAGGCGCGAGGCGAGGAAGCTGATCCCGCCGAAGGCGATCGCGAGTCCGGCGAGCACGACGAACGGGAGGTACTGACCCATGGTGGACCCCGACCTTAGGCCGCGGCGATCGCCTTCCGCTTCAGGTTCTCGGCGACGAAGCGATCGCGTCGGTGCAACAGCCAGCACAGCGCGAGGAACATGGTCGTCGACCCGATCGTGATCAGGGCCGCCGGCTGGCGCAGGTTGCCGAGGTCACGGACCATGTACACGTACTGACGCTGCTGCTCCCCGTCGATCTGCGGCGGCGTCGGGGCACGGCCCGGCTCGATCCGCAGGGGCTCGAACGGGGCGACCTCGACCAGGGTGTAGTAGGGCCGCTTGAAGAACGCGATCTGATCGAACTCGCCGTTGGGGCCGAGCTTCGGGTACGCCGACTCCTCGGGTGGGTCGATCTCGAACACGGCGGTGACGTCGAACTCCCCGGGCTCGAACGCGCCCTCCTCTTCGAGGAAGACCGTGGCCGAAGCTTCGGCCTGCCCGAAGGCCGGCTCGGCCTCGCCGACCTGTGACCATCCCTGGGCCTCGAGTTGGGCCGTGAGCGCCTCCGACGCGACCGCAGGCTCGGTCGTCGCGTCGACGTCGAGTGGCTCGTCGATCACCCCGGCCTGGTAGAGCAGGTCGACTTCCTGGACGACGGTCCGGCCAGGGACCGCCTGCCACGAGGGCTCGTCACCCTTGAGACCGATGCCGTAGATCCACCAGACCGTCCCCATCAGCGCGATCCAGCCGGCGAGCGCGGTGAGCGAGACGATGAAGCCGAGACGGGCACCGAGGTTGGTGCCGAGCAGCAGGTAGATCGACCCGCACCAGACCGCGACGCCGAGGATGACGGTGAGTGCACCGCGAAGCTCGGGTTCCCACCCGACGGCAAGCAGCGAGGTGATCATCTACAGACTCCGGACGTATTCGACGATGGCTTCGATCTGTTCATCGGTGAGCATCGAGCCGAAGCCCGGCATGCGACCGGAACCCTGGCCCTGGACGCCGTAGCGGACTCCGTTCTGCGACCCGTTCTCGATGAAGTTGATCATGTCGTCCTCGACGGGGAACTGCGCGGCGGCCCGGCCACCGGTGAGGTTCCAGCCGAACGCACCCTGCCCGCTGACGCCCGGATCACCCCAGCTCCAGCCCGGCGTGTGACAGCGGGCGCAGCTGTAGGCCCCCGACGCCAGGTCGAGGTTGAACAGCGCCTCGCCGTAGGTCGCATAGGTGCCGTCCTCGACCGACGCGAGCGCGAGGGTGTCGATGTCGTCCTGGATCTCGGTCGGGAGATGTCCGGACGGGCAGGTCCGCGGGTCGTCCTCGCCCTCGCCACAGTCCTCCCGCTCGATCTGGATGCTGCGCATGTACGCGAGCAGCGTGTCGATCTGCTGGTCGTTCATCGGGCCACCGCCGTCGAGACCCCAGGGCGACATCGGCGAGAACGGACGCCCGTACACGAGGATGAAGCGGACCTCGTCGTCACTGAACCGGTAGAAGACGTTGTTGACCGCCGGCGCCTTCCACTGCACGGCCTCGACCTCGTTCGTCGCAGGGTCGGTGAGGTTGAACTCGGCGACACCGCCGACGCCGTTCATGCCGCCATGGCATCCGGCGCAGTTGAACCCGCCGTCGGCGGTCGTGGCGAACAGCTGGGACCCCCACCGCACGAAGGTCTCGTCCATGGCCTCGCGTGCCCCTGCCTGGCGCGAAGGCTCCAGGATCCAGTACAGCGGCAGCGCGACCACCGTGACCATCAACAGGATCACGCCGATGCCGAGGACCCTGGTGAGGCGAGGTCCTTCGAGCGTCTCGTCGTCGTAGTACGGCTTGCGGTTGGCGGCGAGTTCGATCTCGGATCCGAGCTCGTCGCGCGACTGGCGGAGGTTGAGGAAGGCGTAGACGACCCATCCGAAGAGGATGACCGTGAAGATCACCCAGGCGATGCTGGTGGAGGTGAGGGCAATCATCAGTGGTCGGACGCTCCGACGCAGTGCGGGCCCTCCGCCTCCTGGCCCGTGGTGTTCGTGCCGATCGGCATGCCCTGCACGACCGTCCCGGTGTCGATGACGACCTCGCTGGCGGCGGTGAACTCGAGGGGGAAGTGGTCCATCCCGCGCGGTGCCGGACCACCCTTCTTCTCACCGACGCGGTTGTACTGCGAGCCATGGCACCCGCACTCGAACCACTGGCTCGAGGTGCACTGCGGCACGCGGCAGCCGAGGTGCGGACACTTCTGCCAGCTCGCGATCAGGCCGCGCTCCATGCCGGGGAGCAGGCTCGACGGGTAGATCTCGGCAGCCTTCTGCACGGCGTCGACCGGGTACACGGTGACCCACGCTCGCGCCTCGGGCGCGTAGAAGAACCCGTCGCCGCCGGCGATGCCGGCGCGGACCTCGTCGATGCGGCCGACGTTGACCTTGCCGCCGAAGCCGCCGGTCCCGGAGGGCCAGAGGAAGGCGACGAAGCTGGCGGCGGCGAACGACCCGAGCCCGGCGGCCATCAACGAGATCGACGCCCGGTTGAAGAACTGCCGGCGGCTGACACCGAGCTCCTCGGGGTCGGGGGGCGTCCAGGGAGCGAGCTCGGTGTCGGACTCGATCGGCGCCAGACCGGTGCCCGCCCGGGCCGCGGCCGCTTCGGCCTCGACCTCGCGAGCGGTCGTGGCGCCGACGTCGACGGTCTCACGCTCGTCGCGGCGGGCTTCCGCGTCGCGCTTGACGGTCTCGGCACTGAGCGCGCCGGCGCCGCGTACGTCGCTTCGCCGCGCCAGGCTGGCGAAGGCCACGCCGCCGAGGACGACGGCCGCCGCGACGGCGATGAGGATGACGAGGGTTGCGTTCATGTCGTGTTACTCCTCTCCGTCGCGATCACAGCTCGAAGAACAAGCCGTCGCGCCACGGCAGAATGAAGTTGAAGCCCGGGCCCCGGAAGAACGACCCGATGATGACCAGCACTGCCCAGAACATGAGGTGCACGGTCATCAGCGAGATCGCGAACTTGCGGTCTTCGGGCTTGTTGGAGGGGTTCTTGTCGATGTAGGGGGCGAAGATCAACACGATCAGGCCGACGCCGGGGATGGTCACACCGGCCACCATCGGGTGGAACATCGTGAGCAGCTCCTGCAGCCCGAGGAAGTACCACGGGGCCTTCGACGGGTTGGGGGTCTGGTTCGGGTTGGCCAGCTGCAGCAGCGGTGCGTTCACCCAGATCGAGAACAGGAACGTGAACAGCAGGCACGCCAGCGAGGCGACGAACTCGGCCGCGAGCAGGTGCGGCCAGGTGTGCACCTTGTCGACCGGCTGGGCCTTGACGTCCTGGATCGAGCCGGACTTGACCACGGTCAGCAACCGCTGCGTGTGACCACCCGGACCGGCGCCGACCGGCACCCCACCGCCTGCGGTGGGGGTCGCCTGCACGACCGATGCGACCTTCTCGGCGACCGCGACGCCACCACCGGACGACTCGGCGTCGCCGCCCGCGGCCTTCGACTTGGCGGCACGGCTCCGCTCGAGGAGATGCGCCGGGATGCGAGGGTCGGCGGCCGCGGCCGGTTCGGCTGCGGGTTCGGCGGCCGGCTCCGGAGCGGAGGCGCCCGCGTTTCCGCGCGCCTCCTTGGCTCGCTTCAGCAGATGTTCGGGGATTTCGGTCATGAAGAACTCCGGAGGGTCGAACGGGCGAGCGAATCCATCAGAGCGGACCGCTGATGCCGCCGTCCTTGCGGACACGCCAGAAGTGGATCGCCATGAAGATGACGATGACGAACGGTAGGAACAGGACGTGGAGCACGTACCATCGGAGCAGGGTCTCCGCGCCGATCTCCGCGCCGCCGAGCAGCACGAATCTGACGTCGGGCCCGAACACGGGCGTGTACCCCATCATCTCGGTACCGACGGCGACCGCCCACAGTGCGAGCTGGTCCCACGGGAGCAGGTAGCCGGTGAACGACAGCAGCAGCGTCAGCATGAGCAGGATCACGCCGATCACCCAGTTGAACTCCCGCGGTGGCTTGTAAGCCCCGTGGTAGAAGACGCGGGCCATGTGCAGGAACACCGTCAGCACCATCAGGTGTGCGCCCCATCTGTGCATGTTCCTGACGAGCAGTCCGAAGGTGACCGAGGTCTGGAGGTTGGAGATGTCGTCCCAGGCGGCCGTGGCCTCGGGCCGGTAGAAGAACATCAGGAAGATGCCGGTGACCGTGAGCAGGATGAACAGGAAGAAGCTCAACCCGCCCAGGCACAACGTGTAGCTGACCTTGACGGCGTGACGCTTCACCTTCACCGGGTGCAGGTGGTACAGCACCGAGTTCATGACGACGTAGCTGCGGTTCCGCGGGCTGTCGGAGTAGCCCTTGCGGAAGATCGAACCCGGCCGGAAGATCGACGTCCAGACCTGACCACCCTGCACGTTGTCGGAGGTCTGCTGAATGCGATCCTTCAGCGTCGGCTTCGGAGTGTCGTCGATGATGTTTGCCATGGCTCAACTCCCTCGCACCTGCAAGCGTGACGAAGCAAGCCAGGCTTGCTTCGTCACGGCGCGGTGCCCCTGCAGCGAGATGCGTGACGGAGCAAGCCTGGCTTGCTTCGGCGCGG